>JAGXGU010000097.1 GCA_024636575.1 Altererythrobacter sp. | reverse complement strand
GGGTATCTGCGCCAGCCGTTTGCGGACTTCGTTGATGTCACATGGCTGGCCGTTCTGGCGTGCACGATATTCCAGCGTCACGCTGATGATGCCGCCCGCATTGATCACATAATCCGGCGCATACAGGATCCCGCGTTCAGCCAGTTTCTGGCCATGCCCGGCCCGTGCCAGTTGGTTGTTCGCCCCGCCCGCCACAATCGGGGTGTCCAGCCGGGCAATACCTTCGTCATCCAGGATCGCGCCAAGCGCGTTGGGGCTGAAGACATCGCAGGCTATGCCCATGATTGCGTCAGCCCGGGCAGTTTCGGCGCCAAGCACGCTCGCCAGTTCGGCGGCACGGTCTTCATTGATATCCGACAGGGTCAGTTTGGCCCCTTCACCCGCCAGCAGCCGGGCAACCCCGCCGCCAACGCTTCCGGTGCCCTGCACCGCGACATGGACGCCCGCTACCGAATCCCTGCCCAATTTATGCCGGACAGCTGCCTTGATTCCGTGAAAAATACCCATCGCGGTGAACGGGCCCGGATCGCCGCCAGCCGATTGGGTACCATCAACCGGATCACCAACCGGGAGACCCGAAACATAGCTGGTCCGCTTGGCAACCTCGACCATATCGGCCTCCGAAATGCCGACATCTTCTGCCGTTACATACCGGCCATGCAATGCATCCACCGCGTCCCCAAACGCGGCCAGCATTTCCGGCGTCTTGGCACCGGTCCTGGGGGCCAGAATAACCGCCTTGCCGCCGCCCATTGGCAGGCCGGCCATCGCGTTCTTGTAGCTCATGCCGCGCGACAGGCGCAGGGCATCGCGCATCGCATCCTTGCTGTCGGGATAATGCCAGAACCGCGTACCGCCCGCGCCGGGGCCGAGATGGGTTGAATGCAGGGCGAAAATCGCGGTCAGGCCCGACACACGGTCACGCACCAGCTGGACCAGCTCGTGATCATCAAAATCCGGTTCGGTCCAAAATGCCGTCATGAATTGTCGTCCCGCTATCGCGCGGGCCCATCACAGATGGTTTGCCGCACATGGTGTCGATGGCCAATCGGACTATCAGACCTAACGGGGAAAATGGGGCGATCGAGGGGTCTTGAACCCCCGACCTCCGGTACCACAAACCGGCGCTCTAACCAACTGAGCTACGATCGCCACATGCCCCAAAGCCTGCCAATTGGCGTGCCGTGTAGTGGGGCTGATACGCTTGCAGAAGCAGTGGTCAAGTCGCTTCCAGCAAGGGGGCGAGCCTGTTGCATAGGTTCCGCCATTTGGGAAGTAAAAACTGTGCAAAGCGCGAATTTGCGTAAGATTATTACAAGGCATTCCAAACGTGGGCGACTTGGGCTTGCCCGGCAACGCAACTTTGGTATCAATTATTCTCATGAATGCGCCACGCGAATCCTCCGAAGCGCGATTGACCGGTTGGCCAGGCCTGCAGAGGATTCCGAGCGGCAAGCTGGAAATATTCCAGATGCGGGGTTTCCTCGATCCAGATCAATGTGCTGCTTTGATCGACCTGGTCGATGCGGGCCGCCGCCCTTCCACCATCGCCGACAGCAATGGCGACGACTATTTTCGCACCAGCGAAACCTGCGATCTGTCTGAGGAGGAGCCGGTGGTGCAGGAACTTGAGCGGCGTCTGCTGGCCCTGTCCGGAATCGATGCGCAATTCGGCGAGCCGGTGCAGGGTCAGCGGTATGCTGTGGGGCAGGAATTCAAACCGCATACCGACTATTTCGCGCCCGGCGGCCAGGATTACGATACCTATTGCTCGATCGCCGGGCAGCGCAGCTGGACCTTCATGGTTTACCTCAACGAAGTCGCCAGCGGCGGCGGGACCCGGTTCAAGGCGTTGGGGAAGATATTCCGGCCTGAAGCGGGCAAATTGCTGTGCTGGAACAACCGCCAGGCCGATGGCAGCGTGAACCCCAATTCGCTCCACCACGGCATGAAAGTGCGCAAGGGCCTGAAATATGTGATAACCAAATGGTACCGTGAGAAACCTTGGGGATGAGAAATGACCGAGTATAGCGAACTGGCCGATCAATTGCGGGTGCGGTTGAATGATCTCATCAACCGGGCAGAAGTGATCGAGGATGATCTCAGGCACCCTCTGGACAAGGATTGGGAAGAGCAGGCGATCGATCTGGCCGATGACGAGGCGCTTGAAGGTGTCGATGCAGTCTTGCGCAATGAAATCCAGCAAATCCGCCTGGCGCTGCTCAGGATCGAGAACGGCACCTATGGCACCTGCGCCAAATGCGGCGATGAAATCGGATTGGAACGCCTGAAGGCGCGGCCGGTCGCGACCCGCTGCATTACCTGCGCCTGACCCCGGAACCAAAAAAGGCGGCCCCGTCGGACCGCCCTTCTCAAAGCGATCTTGCGACCGCCTAACTGGTGTGACTGGCAATTACTTCTTGAGAGTAAGCCCGCCGAAACGCTTGTTGAACTGGGCCACACGGCCACCTTCCTGGATCTGCTGCTTGCCGCCAGTCCATGCCGGGTGGCTGGTCGGATCGATTTCAAGCGTCATCGTGGCACCTTCGGTGCCCCAGGTGGAACGGGTCTGGAATTCGGTACCATCGGTCATTTTGACGTTGATGGTGTGGTATTGTGGGTGCGTATCGGCCTTCATGGCTCTGTCTCCGTGCAATTGACCGGTACCGACCGGCCTAGCAATGATAGTGAATTGGAAAGGCGCGCCTCTAAGGCGGTCCGCGCCGAATTACAACCGTAAAGTTTTGGCGCTCAGGCCGGGTCTGCCGGTGGATCAGCCACCATCGCAGTGAACTTCACCTCGCTGGCGATCTTGTCCCCGACCATTGCCTTGCCCCAGAATTTGCACACGCGTGCGCGTTTCTGGACAAAGCCGACATGCAGGTCGAGCAAGCAGCCCGGTTCAACCGGATTACGGAACTTTGCCTCGTCGATGGCCATGAAATAGACGAGCTTACCGCTGCCCGCCAATTCCAGTGTTTCAATCGCCAGAATCGCTGCGGCCTGCGCCATTGCTTCGATCTGCAGAACGCCCGGCATGATGGGCCGCCCCGGGAAATGCCCCTGGAAGAACTGCTCGTTGAAACTGACCGCCTTGATCGCGTGAATTTCCTCGCCAATGGTCAGCGATTGCACACGGTCGACCAGCAGCAAAGGATAGCGATGCGGCAGGGCCTTGAGTATTTGCCCGATGTCATAAGCGGGCGCGCCGCTTTCGTTACTCATAGGCCCTGCCCCGATTTTCGCAGTTGGTCTTAACGGCCGCTTGGCTGCTGAGGTGCCGGAGCCGGCGGTGTGGCTGTGCCGGCCTGGGCAGCCTGCGCAGCAGCGGCAGCTGCCTGCTGTTCACGCGCTTCGCGTGGCAACCAACCCGGGGGCGGCACCAATTGAGCAGACGGCAGCAGCGTGTTCAATTCATCGATCACAGTCTGGGTGATATTATATTTCGCATCGGCGAAGGTAACCGCGCCGGACGAGGCATCGAGGATGAGCGTGATCTTCCGCTTGGTTGCAGCTGCCTGCACCGCTTCATCCAGCTTGTCTTCGATCTGTTCCTGCACATAGGCGCGGCTGAGCGCGACAGGTTGCACGATCTGAGTCAGCTCGCGCTGGCCGGCCTGTTCGATCTGCTGGATCTGCTGGGCTTGCTGCTGCAAGGTGGCCTGCGCAACATTGGCCTGCTGGTCAGCCAGGAATTTGTCATACAAAGGCTTCAATTGCGCGGTCAGTTGATCGCGGCGGGCGTTCGCCTGATCGAACTGCGGCTTGTAGGTAACCGGGCGCTGTTGTTCGGCGACCTTGAAGGCATTCGAATTCGCCACTGCTGCGGGCAGGCTGACCACGCCAATGCTCTGGGCGATCTGCTGTGCAGCCGCAGGCGCGGCAAGGAATGGAACTGACGCAGTCAGCACGAGGCCGGCTGCAAGTACCGGTTTAAAAATATTTTTCATCAGAATTGTGTTCCTACGTTAAATGAGAATTTCTTGGTGTCATCACCTTCCACTGTTCTCAGCGCATGGGTGAAATCGATCCGGAACGGACCAAAGGGCGAATTCCAGTTGACCCCGACGCCCACAACCACACGCGGGCTGGCCGAATTGCCCAGGAATACTTCCTGGAATGGCGGCGCGGTGAACGCGATGATCGGGGCGTAATCGGTACCCATACCATTATTCGGGGATGTGGTGGGCGTAGCTGGCGTAGTGGCCGTAGCCGGGATCAGATACAGCAATTCACCCGCCGCGTTCCGATCCTGGATGGAAATGCCACCCGGGAATGGGCTCAGGATCGGCTCCGGCGCCGTAACATTGAACAAGGCACCAACATCGACATAGATCGACGGGCGCAAGCCCAATTCGCGGGCACCGGAACCCAGCGGAATTTCCAACTCGGCGCGGGCAAGGTAATAGGTATTCCCGCCAATCGCATCATCACTCAGATAAGTTTCCGGATCGGTAAGTGGCACCCCATCGATATCAAACTGACGGCGGATAACACGCGGGCCAACGCCGCGAATGTCAAATCCGCGCATCTGCGGTTCACCCAGGAAGAAACGATCGGTCAGCAAAACGTCGTCCACGCCTTCGCCTTCGCGATCCTTCAAGCCCTTTATGTAGCCGCCTTCACCGGTGAAGGACAGGATGAAGCCATTGAATACATTGTAATATTGCGCCGCTTTGGCGCGCACACGAACGTAGCGAACGGAACCGCCAAGACCGGCGAATTCCACCCCGACGGATGCAGCGCGACCACGGGTCGGGCGAAACCGGCTGTCGGTGGCGTCATACGCCAGCGTGGCACCCAGAATGGAACTGACCCGGTTGCCGATCGCGTCACACAGGAATCGCCCGGCCCGCAGCGGTTCGCACGTCGCGACACCGTCCCCATCGAGATCGAGGAAGAAAGTGCGCTCGTCCAGCGTCACCTGATCGTAATTGAACGTATAACTGCCGATCAGGGACATGAATTCCGTCAACGCAACGCCAGCCCGCAACGAGCCACCAGTCGTCGATTGCGAGAATGTGGTGTCCCGATTCCTCGATGATAGATTACTGAAACTATTGAAATCGCGCCGATACAGGTCGATTCCGGCGGATATGTTACGATCGAACAGATAGGGTTCTGAAAAACTGAGATTGAATGACCGGGAGAAACGCGAATAGTTTACACTGGCACCGACCGTCTGGCCGCGGCCGCGAAAGTTACGCTGCCGGATCGACCCGGACAGAATGAAGCTTTCGATGGAGGAAAAGCCCGCCGAAAGCTGCAATTCCCCGGTTGGCTGTTCCTCTACATTCGCTTCCAGGATGATCCGGTCGGGCGCGCTGCCCGGCTTTTGTTCAACTTCGAAGTTTTCCTGGAAAAACCCGAGCGACTTGATCCGGTTGGTCGTCCGTTTGACCTGCAGCGAGTTGAATGCGTCACCTTCCGCAAGCCGGAATTCACGGCGCAGAACCTTGTCCTGGGTCAGCGTGTTGCCATTTACATCCAGCCGCTCGACATAGACGCGCGGCGCTTCGCGCAGGACATAGGTAATGCCCATCGTCAGGTCTTCCTGGCTCCGGTCGAAATTGGGCTGCACCTCGGCAAATGCGTATCCGAATGTCCCGGCCAGCTCGCTCAGCTGCTCGACCGTGTCCTCTACCGATTTCGCATCATACCAGTCACCGGTTTTCATGCGAAGATTCTCGGTCATCCGTTCACTGTCGAAATCGCGCAATTCGCTTTCGACCTTCACATCGCCGAATTTGTACCGTTCACCTTCTTCCACCACATAGGTGATGATGAAATCGCGCTTGTCGGGCGTCAGCTCGGCAACTGCGGAAACGACGCGGAAATCGGCATAGCCTTCGGTCAGGTAGAACTGCCGCAGCTTTTGTTGGTCGAATGCCAGGCGATCGGGATCGTAGCTGGTGTTGGAGCTCAGGAAGCTGGTCAGCCGCGCCTGCTTGGTGACCATTTCACTGCGCAGATCGCCGTCGGAAAACTTCTCGTTACCGATGATGTTGATCTGGCGGACCTTGGATTTGGGCCCTTCGGAAATCTCGAACACGATATCGACGCGGTTCTGGCTCAGTTCGACCATCTTGGGTTCGACCGTGGCAGCAAAGCGCCCTTGCCGCTTGTACAATTCGATTATCCGCGCAACATCGGCGCGAACCTTGGAACGGGTGAAAATCTGGCGTGCGGTCAGCTTGATTTCAGGAAGGATCTTGTCGTTCTTGATCCGCTTGTTGCCTTCCAGAATGATTCGGTTGACCACCGGGTTTTCCGTCACATTGATCACGACATTGCCGTTATCGTTGCGGACGCTGAAATTTGAAAACAGCTCGGTCGCCGCCAGATCCTTTAGCGCCTGATCGGCATCCGCCTGTGTATAGGGTTCACCCACCCGCAATCCGATATAACTCAGGATCGTGGGCGCCTCGAGCCGTTCGGAACCGACGACCGTGATACTCTGGATAATGTCCTGCTGCGGCACCACTGGTTGCGGGGCGGGTTGCGGGGTAGGCTGGGCCGCAGGCGGCGCAGTATCCTGTGCGGAAACCGATACCGGCATGCCTGCCAAAATAGTTCCGCCAAGCAATGCCAGCGCGAGACGCGCGGCAGGTTTCAAATGTTGTTCGCCTGCCATTGTTCGTCCATTCATCGACGCGGGTATCCCGTCCAATATTACAAAAATAATCAAAATTTCCGCCAAACCGTCCGATCGGCCGAAACGGCCCGATCAGCCGAACCGGCCAAATAGCTTTGCGGCCCTCTGCCCGATGCCGCGCCGCCGATCAAGCAATGCGAAGCATCATCCCCCGCGCATTAGTTTCCATTTCCGGCGAATCTGCCATCTAGCTGCCAAAAATCGGCAGAGAAATGACGTCATTCGCCGTGACAAACACCATCAGCATCAGCACCAGAGCCATTCCGACACGAAATGCCAGTTCCTGACCGCGCGGGCCTATCGGCTTCCTGCGCACAGCCTCTGCCGCATAAAAAGCCAGGTGACCGCCATCGAGAGCCGGGATTGGCAGGAGGTTAATGAATGCCAAGTTAATTGAGATCAGCGCAGCGAAACCAATGAACGGTAATATCCCGAGGGATAGCTGCTCCCCCGAATATTTCGCGATCTTGATCGGACCGCCAAGTTCCTTGACCGACCGTTCGCCTGACAGGATCTGGCCCAGGCCGTTTACCATCATCACGGTGGTTTTCCAGCATTCGCCAGCGGCATAGCCGATCGATTCCAACGGCCCAAGCCGGACGAATTCACCGTCCGACGGGGCAACGCCGATCTGGCCGACCCGGCCTTCGTTGCCGAACTGGTCCGCCCGAACCACGCTGGCCGCGGTGATCGGGATGGTGAGGCTGCTTCCTTCCCGCTGGACAGTCAGCACCAGCTCACGCCCGGGATAGGGCAGGACTTCATCCACAATATCATAGAAATCCGTCACCGGCTTGCCGTTCAGTTCCGTGATCCGGTCACCAATTTTCAATCCGGCGTCGCGGGCAACCGACTGCTCGGAAAACCCGCCCACTACCGGCGCGATAACCGGCTTGCCGAAAGACATCGCAAAGGCAGCGTAAATTGCAATGGCCACGAGAATATTGGTGGCGGGGCCGGCAAAGACGATCAGCGCACGCTTCCACAGGTCTGCCTTGTGGAAACTGCCGTCGAATTCTTCATCTGGGGTCGCGGCGACTGCGTTCTGATCGGGCATGCTGGCCGGGTTCATATCGCCCTTGAACTGTACGTACCCGCCCAGCGGCAGGGCGGATAATTTCCACCGCGTGCCGCGCTTGTCGGTAAAACCAGCCAATTCCTTGCCGAAGCCGACCGAAAATGCGTCCGCCTTGACCCCGAAAAACCGGCCGACCAGATAATGACCAAATTCATGGACCGTGACCAAGGGGCCCAGCAGCAGCAGGAAACCGATCAGATACATCCAGAAAGGGGGCGATTCGAACACTCAGCAGGACTCCAGAAGTTCAGATGCTTGGCGGCGGGCCTGCCCGTCCACGGTCAGCACATCCTCGAGGGTGGCCGGCGCAGGCGGGATTGCTTGGTTTAGGGCTTGATCGACCAGTACAGCGATCTTTGTGAACCCTATCTTACCAGCCAGGAAAGCAGCGACTGCAATTTCATTGGCCGCATTCAGCACAGCCGGGGCCGCTCCGCCCGCATTCACTGCATCGCGGGCCAACCGGGTTGCCGGGAACAAGTTTTCATCCGGCGCGAAGAAACTCAATTCACCGATTCCCGCCAGATCCAGCGGTTCGCACGGTGTTTCCATGCGTTTGGGCCAGGCGAGACAGGATGCGATCGGGACGCGCATGTCGGACGGGCCGAGCTGCGCCAAAGTGGATCCGTCACGATATTCCACCATCGAATGAATCACGCTTTGCGGGTGAACCACGATCCGCAACCGGTCCAGCCCCACCGGGAACAGATGATGCGCTTCGATGAATTCGAGCCCCTTGTTCATCATGGTCGCGGAATCGACGCTGATCTTCGCGCCCATGTCCCAATTGGGATGCGCCACCGCCTGTTTCGGCGTTGCGGCGGCCAGTTGGTCCGCATTCCACGTCCGGAAAGGCCCGCCGCTGGCAGTCAGGGTGACCCAGCGCACCTCTGCAATGTCATTGCCCTGCAGGCACTGGAAAATCGCATTGTGTTCCGAATCGACCGGCAACAGGGTCGCGCCATTTCGGGCTACCGCCGCCGTCATGACATCCCCGGCGGAAACCAGCGCTTCCTTGTTGGCCAGCGCAATGGTGCCGCCCGTTTCAATCGCCGCCATCGTGGGGGCGAGGCCAGCACAGCCGACGATGGCCGCGATGGTCAGGTCCACCGGGCGCTCCGCCGCTTCGCACAGCGCGGCGACGCCGCCTGCCGCCTCGACCGCGCTGCCGGACAGTGCCTCGCGCAATTGCGGCAAACAGCTTTCATCGCTGACCACCGCAATTTCCGCACCGAATTCACGCGCCAGCCTGCCCAGTTCTCCCGCGCTGCAATTGGCCGTCAGGGCAACCACCCGCCATTGATCGCGGTTGCGGCGGATCAGATCGAGCGTGGAGGCACCGACCGAGCCGGTCGCTCCAAGGATCGAGATCGACCGGACGCTCACAACAGCGGACTCAAAATGCCGACGGCCAGCGCGACGGAAAGCAACCCGTCCACCCGGTCTAACACGCCGCCATGCCCGGGGATGAGACGGGAACTGTCCTTCACGCCTGCCTTGCGCTTCAGCCAGCTTTCGAAGAAATCGCCCATCTGCGCCACGACCGCCAGACCTGCGCCGATCATCGCGACGGAAAGCGCAACGCCCCACATCGCATCGATCAGGGCGGAAAAGGTGTAATTGCTGCCGAAATAGTGAAGGGATACGGTCCATGCCGCCAGCCACAAGGCCGCGCACACCATGCCGCCAAACAGGCCTGCCCAGGTCTTGGAAGGGGATATCCGCGGAGCAATCCTGGGTCCGCCGATTGTCCGCCCGAACAGGTAAGCGCCCGTGTCGGTGAAAATCACCACCCCAAGCGTCAAAATCAGCGATGGGGAATCCATCTGTGCCAGTACGCCCGCCGCCACAAAGATGTAGACCGCCCCGCCCAGAATTCCGGCCAGCCGAAACGATATGTTTCCGGTCGCCTTCACAACCAGCAGCACAAATTCCACGAAAGCGATCAAGGCCACTATGACTATGAAGGAATCAAGCACCATGCCGCCGAAATAAAGCGCCATTCCGGCCAGTACCAACATCACCGCTGCCGATACCAGTCGGATCCCGAGATCGGACTTGCGCCCGGTTGCAGCCGTTTCGGCCGAGGGCATTTCAGCGTCCCCCATACCGGCGTTCCCTTCGCGCAAAATCATCCAGCGCGCTTTGCAGATGATCGGGGGTGAAATCGGGCCACAACACGTCGGTAAAACTCATTTCTGCATAGGCTGCCTGCCATAGCAGAAAATTCGACAGGCGCACCTCGCCCGATGTGCGGATCAACAGGTCGAGCGGCGGCAGGTCCGCTGTGTAGAGGTTGGCCGCAATGGTTTCCGGCGTGATCGCGCCCGATTGCGCGGCGAGCGACGCAGCATGGGCAATTTCCTGCTGCGCCCCGTAATTCAGCGCCACCGCCAAGGTGTTCGAACCTTTGGATGTCTGTTCCAGCGCATCCTCCAGCATTTCCACGATATCAGGGGCAAGCCCTTGCCAATCGCCGATAATTTTCAGCCGGACATCGTTGGCAATGAATTCGGGCAAATCCGATTTGATGAATTTGCGCATCAGGTTCATCAGGTCGGAAACCTCTTCATCCGGCCTGCTCCAGTTTTCACTGGAGAATGCATACAGCGTCAGGCACTCGATTCCCATTCCCCCGGCACTGCGCACCAGTTTGCGCACTGCCTCCACCCCGCGCTGGTGCCCCATCGCGCGCGGCAAATGGTGCCGTTTCGCCCAGCGGCCGTTGCCGTCCATGATGATGGCAACGTGCCGTGCGTGTTTGTCGGATGTCAAAGCCCCCTCCTCTTCAGAGGAGGGGGTTGGGGGTGGTGGCGAGGATGGAAAAGACACCACCCCGCTGCGACTACGGCCTGGCTGACGCCAAACCGAAGTCTCGCTGCCCCTCCTCTGAAGAGGAAGGGGGTAGCCGAGGCATTACTGCCCAAAGCCAGCCGCTGCATCACTGGGTCAGGATTTCCGCTTCCTTGGCCTCTGCAGCGGCATCGGCTTCGGCGACATATTTGTCGGTCAGCTTCTGCACGTCATCTTCCAGCCGCTTGCGCTCGTCTTCGGAGATTTCCTTCTTCTTCTCGTCTTCCTTCAGCGATTCCATCCCGTCACGGCGGACGTTGCGGATCGCGATACGCGCCTTTTCGGCATAGGAACCTGCCAGCTTGGCCAATTCCTTGCGGCGATCTTCGGTCAGATCGGGGATCGGCAGGCGGATGGTCTGCCCGTCGGTCATCGGGTTCAGGCCCAGCCCGGCCTTGGCAATGCCTTTTTCCACCGCGCTGATATTGCTCTTGTCCCACACCTGGACGGACAGCATCCGCGGTTCGGGCGCGGACACCGTCGCTACCTGGTTGAGTGGCATCATCGCGCCGTAAACCTCCGCCACAACCGGATCGAGCAGCGCGACATTGGCGCGGCCGGTGCGCAGGCCGGACAGATCGCCCTTGAACGATTCCACCGCCCCCTGCATCCGCCGTTCGATATCGGCCTTGTCATATTTTGCCATGTTCAGGATTCCCCCGCTACGTCAGATTGATCACATACAATAGTCTGGACGCCTTCACCCGCGAGCACCTTGGCGACATTGCCCCGCTCGCGGATCGAAAAGACCACGATGGGTATATCGTTTTCCCGGCACAGCGATACGGCCGCAGCGTCCATAACCTTCAGATTGTCAGACAACACCTTACCATAGGTGATTGTTTCAAACCGGACCGCATTGGAATTGGTCTTGGGATCGCTGTCATAAACCCCGTCCACACTGGTCCCTTTCAGCAAGGCATCGCAATTCATTTCCGCCGCCCGCAATGCCGCGCCGGTATCGGTGGTGAAGAACGGGTTTCCGGTGCCCGCGGCAAAGAT
>JAGXGU010000096.1 GCA_024636575.1 Altererythrobacter sp. | reverse complement strand
GGCTTTTCTCGGCTCCCGCTTCTTGTTCAGGGACTGGGTGCAGGCCCGCTTTGGCGGCCGCCTGAAGGCCCTGAACGAAGGCGTGGCGCGCGATGGTGCGTTTTATCTGTTTTCGCTCCGCCTGGTGCCGGTGTTCCCGTTCTTTCTGGTCAACCTCCTGATGGGGCTGACGCCGATCAAGACCCGTACCTATTTCTGGGTGAGCCAGGTCGGTATGCTGTTGGGGACGATTGTCTATGTCAATGCAGGAACGCAGATCGCCCGGATCAATGATCTGAGCGACATTGCCTCGCCCGGATTGCTGGCCTCCTTCGCGGCGCTTGCCCTGACCCCCTGGATCGGCAAGTGGATCATGGCCGCCATCAAGCGCCGCCGGGTCTATGCACGGTGGACCCGGCCCAAAAGCTATGACCGCAATCTGGTGGTAATCGGCGCCGGTGCGGCCGGACTGGTATCATCCTATATTGCGGCAACAGTCAAAGCCAAGGTGACACTGGTCGAAGCCTCCAAAATGGGCGGTGACTGCCTCAATTACGGATGCGTGCCGAGCAAGGCGCTGATCAAAAGCGCCAAGCTGGCGGATCAGATGCGCCGCGGCGATGTGTATGGATTGGCGGCAGTCGATCCCAAGTTCAGTTTCAAACACGTAATGCAGCGCGTTCATGACATTATCGCCGAGATCGAGCCGCATGACAGTGTGGAGCGTTACACAAATCTGGGCGTCGATGTGGTGGAAGGTTACGCCAAAATCATCGATCCCTGGACAGTCGAGATCAAGCGCAATGATGGCGAAATTCAGCGGTTGACGACACGGTCGATCATCATTGCCGCTGGCGCAGCGCCCCATGTGCCGGATCTGCCCGGGCTGGATGATGTTGGCTATGTGACCAGTGACACGCTGTGGGAAGAATTCGCCAAGCTGGATAATATTCCCGAACGGCTGGTGGTGCTGGGCGGCGGGCCGATCGGCTGCGAATTGTCGCAGGCGTTTGCGCGCCTTGGTGCGCAGGTCACGCAAATCCAGCGCGGGCCGCGGATCATGCCGCGCGAGGATGACGATGTCTCGGCAATCGCGCTGGAAGCTCAGCAGGCATCGGGGATTACCGTTCTGACGGATCACGATGCGGTCCGCTGTGAAGTGGTCGATGGAGAGAAACGCGTGATTGTGGAGGCCGGCGGCCAGGAACGGGCGGTGCCTTTCGATGCGCTTCTGATCGCGGTTGGCAGATCGGCCCGCCTTACCGGCTATGGGCTGGAAGAACTGGGCATCCAGACCAATGCGACCGTGGTCACGGATGAAGGGTTGGCCACTCTGTACCCCAACATCTTTGCCGCGGGCGATGTATCGGGGCCCTATCAATTCACCCATGTAGCATCCCATCAGGCGTGGTTTGCCAGCGTCAATGCCCTGTTCGGCCATTTGCGCAAGTTCAAGGTGGATTACCGGGTCATTCCCCATGCAACTTTCATCGATCCGGAAATCGCCCGGGTGGGGATCAACGAACGCGAAGCGGAAGAACGCGACATTGCCTATGAACTGACCACCTATCCGATGCATGAACTCGACCGGGCCATTACCGACAGCGCCACGAAGGGCTTTGTCAAAGTGCTGACAGTTCCGGGCAAGGACAAGATCCTGGGCGTGACCATCGTGGGCGAACATGCGGGTGAATTGCTGGCCGAATATGTGCTGGCGATGAAGCACGGGTTGGGCCTGAACAAGATCTTGGGCACCATCCATACCTACCCCACGATGGCCGAGGCGAACAAATATGTGGCCGGCGAATGGAAACGAAACCACGCCCCGCAAAAGCTGTTGGTCTGGGTCGAACGCTATCACCGCTGGCGGCGCGGGTGAAACGGTGCGCGGTTCTGCTGGCGGGGGCGGTTGCGTTCTGCGCAGGATCGGCCGGGCTGGCGATTGCCGCAGCGGGGTACAGCAGAGTGTATGATGTTCCCGAAGGAATGCTCGGTTCAGGGGCTGGCCCCGGCTGGATCGCACGAGGTTTGCGGACGCGGCGCCCCGGCGCGTAACCAAACCTCCCTTCCAAACGAATAGACAGGTAATATCTTCAAACAGATGCAGGAGAATGCGCCATGTCCCTATTGTTCGAATTGGCGGCAACCGGCGCGAACATCCGGCCAGATCAGCCATTGCGGCAGGATTTCAAGCGCGCGGTAAAGCCGCGCAGTACCCGGCGCCCCAGCATGATCTGGTCGCAGATGGCGGCTCTTGCCGTGTCGGCGATGGTTGCGATCCCGGCATATCACCATGTTTCGACCGTGTATGATAGCAGAATGGTGGGATTGATGGCTGTCAGCCTGCTGCTCATCCCCGTGCTTGGTATCATGCGCTGCATGCTTGATCCTTGCGCGCAATAGAATGCTGCATGCTACAGCCTGGATCACGCCAATCGCCGGGCTGCTGCTTGGCTTTTCCTTGGTCCGCGCAAACACGGGCTGGCTGCATATCTGGGTATGATGCTGACGATCCCATCAAATCAAAAAAGCAAAATGTTCTTCAGGGGCCAAATGCGCGATAATAAGGGAAATCCTATCACCTATATTCTCATCGGATCACCAGCCAGTTTGTTCACGGGCAAGGTCAGGGGCTATTTGCGCTGGAAAGGCGTTTCCTTTGAAGAAACCACTGCGGCCGCAGAGGTTTACCGTGACACGATAGTCCCCCGGATCGGATGGCCGGTCATTCCGGTCCTCCAGACGCCGGATGGCGGCATGATTCAGGATTCAGCCGATATCATTGCCCATATCGAAGCGCGCGAGGGCGGCACCCCGATCCTGCCCGATGGGGCAGTGCAGCGACTGGCGAGTTTGATGTTGCAATTATACGGTGACGAGTGGCTGGTAATTCCCGCGATGCATTATCGCTGGAATTATAACGCTGACTGGATTTACGGCGAATTCGGCCGAACATCAGCGCCAGGCGCGACGCCGGAAGAGCAAGTGGCGATCGGTAGAAATATCGGCGAACGGTTTCGTTCCATGGTCCCTGCGCTGGGAGTGGATGAAGCGACAATTCCCGGGATCGAGGGGTCCTACGAGGCATTTCTCGGGGAATTTTCCGCGCATCTTGCCAAGCATCCATTTCTGTTCGGCACCCGGCCATCGCTTGGCGATTTTGCGCTGCTCGGTCCGTTATATGCGCATCTCTACCGCGATCCCAAATCCGGGGAATTGATGCAGCGGATTGCCCCGCGCGTTGCCCGGTGGGTGACCGATTGCCATGATCCGGCCGTGATCGAAGGCGAATATCTCGGGCAGGATGAATGCCCCGCGACGCTGCTGCCCATATTCCGGCGCCAGGCGGCAGAGCAGATCCCCTTTCTTGTCGAAACCGCCCGCCTGCTGGCGCAGTGGGCGGGAGATAATGCGCCGGGAACCGCTGTGCCCAGGGCAGTGGGGGAACTGCCCTTTTCGATCGGGGGGCGGACAGGCAAGCGGGCGGCGCTGACATTTTCGCTGTACCGGCTGCAGGCCGCGCTGGATCATCTCGACAGCCTTGATGCCCCGGACAGATTGCGCGCCGATCAATTTCTTTCAGGCATTGGCGCTGGGCAGCTTTCAGAATTCCGCCTGCCATGCAGGCTGGAACGGCAAAATTACCGGCTCGTGCTGGGCGCCGATGACAGCTAGTCGCCCAGATATCCCCCCGTTTACCCAATTTCGCGGCGGTCCTGCCAGGTTAATGTGCGGTGATCGAACCCGTTTTCCAGACTTGGCTTCACGATCTGGAAATAGGGTGAGACATCGAAATCACGCGGGGTAAAAAGGCTGTGATGGCGGATGTGCAACAATTCCCTGACGCAGCCTTCGCAATCGCGGTCTTCAACCAGTTCGCGGGTTATTTCCGGCAGGATCGGATAGTGGATCGACTGGAATGCCTGGGCAACCAGCGTCGAACAGATCGCTTGCGTCGGTTCCCCGCTGCCAAACGCGATCATGCGCCTGCGCCAGGACACCGGCACGGGCGGGGTCGGGCACAGATAGCGGGCAAGATCGATGACATTGCGCAAATCATAGCTATCGCCGATGTGAGACATCGCATTGGCAACAAGCGCCGCGATGTCCGGTGCTGACAAACCGATCGGGCGGCAAATCCGCGTATGCAGCCCGTCGAATTCCCCCATGCCAACCAGGCGAACCCCATCTACCGCATCGGCTTCGATGAAGACCGGATGCGGCTGGCGGTCGCGCGTGATCTGGACCTCGACACACAGGGCGGCGTGAGACCAGGTTGACTGGGTCAGGTATTTGATTGCGGTGCTGACCCGCTGCCTGCCTTCCACCAGCAGCACATCGCCCGGTTTGATAGTGCGCGCCAGCAGCAGCGGATCGGTCGGCATGTTGACGTATGGCGCGCGCGACGGCCCTGTCAGATACCGCGCCAGCATCCGGCCGATGGAAAGCAGCAGTCCCACGATCGGATTTGCCCGGCCCTAGGCCGAAGGGGCCATCAGATGGGACCGCGCCATATCGCGCAGCACGTTGGCTTCCAGCCGCGCTTCCTGCAATTGCGCGGCGACCAGGTCCCCGATCGACACGACCCCCAGGATCGAACGATCGGAACCGGTCACTACGGCATGGCGGCACCGATCAATGGTCATCTGGGTCATGACTGATCTGATGTCGTCCTCCATGTCACAGACAGGGGCGGGTTTGCGCATCATGCCGGTAACGCAATGGGTCATGCTGGAAGCGCCAAAGGTAGACAGGCCTGCCAATATTTCGGGCTGGGAAACCAACCCCAGAAGCGCGCCGGTATCGGCATGGACTACCACGATCGAACCGATCTGCGCCTCGTGCATCTTCGCCAGGGCTTTCCCGAAATTCTGATCGTGGCGGACCGTTCGCGTGGTTGCACCCTTGGCGGCGAGGATATGTGAGATTTTCATGTCTGACCTTTCAGCTTGCTACCCCCTGATGATGAATTCGCCCAATGCTGCGAATGGGTTACAGGCAAAGCGGCGGCGCGCCGGAATTCACAAGAATCCCGCGTTTCAGGGCCTGGCGCAGGGCTTGCGCCCGGTTGCACCGGTAATCAGAATAATTTATCCGGCGCCCGTATTGCCCCTGTAACTTTCTGTGCAATGCAGACGAATAACGATCACCACGACTGGAGGAAAACATGAAAGCTATTACCTTGTTGCTGCTGCGAATTTCGACGGGTTTGCTGCTGCTGCTGTGGGGAGCCGTGAGATTGGGTTCACCTGAAATGGGCGCGCTTGTGAGTAACAAATATTACGGCGGGCTTGGCCAGGCGGCCACAATC
>JAGXGU010000011.1 GCA_024636575.1 Altererythrobacter sp. | reverse complement strand
GTGGAGACTGGCGGCCTGATCCTGACCGCCATCGAAGCGGGCGGCAGCACCATTGCGGTTGAGGCGCACTCGCCCGCGCATCCCCCGGAACTGTTCGTGCTGGCGGACGATGCCTTCACCCGCTGGACGCGGCACAATCCGTGGCTGGCAGACATCGACATGGGCACCCAGCGCACGATCACCTACACCGCGCGGGATGGCCGGGAAATCGAAGGCGTTTCGATCGAACCTGTCGGCGGCGCACCCGCTGGCGGCGCGCCGACCATCCTCAACGTCCATGGCGGGCCGGAAGCGCACGAATCCAATGGCTGGCAGACCGCCTACAGCAAGCCCGGCCAGGTCGCGGCGGGCAAGGGCTATGCGGTGTTCCTGCCCAACTACCGCGGCTCCACCGCCTATGGCACGGCGTTTTCCAAGGAACATCAGGGCGATTACGCGGGCAAGGAATTCGACGATCTGGTCGATGGCAAGCGCGCCTTGGTGGCGCAGGGGATCACCGATCCGCTGCGCACCGGGATCACCGGCGGGTCCTATGGCGGTTTCGCCAGCGCCTGGGGCGCGACGCGCTATTCGGAAGAATATGCCGCCAGTGTGATGTTCGTCGGGATTTCCAACAACCTCAGCAAATTCGGCACCACCGACATCCCGAACGAGATGTATCTGGTGCACGAACTGAAATGGCCATGGGAAGAATGGGACCGTCTGCTGCAGCGCAGCCCGATCTATTACGCCGGACAGGCCGAAACCCCGCTGCTGATCATGCACGGGGCGGAAGATACCCGGGTATCCCCCACCCAGAGCTATGAGCTTTATCGCAATATCAAGGTGCGCAAGCCCGAAACACCCGTACGGCTGGTGCTGTTTCCAGGGGAGGGACACGGCAATCAGAAGGCTGCCGCGCGGTATGATTACAATCTGCGGATGATGCGCTGGTTCGATACCTATCTGATGACCGGCGATCGGACCGCGCCGCTGCCCGCGCCGCGCCCAGAACTGGCAGCCGGGGCCAAGGGTGCGAAAGCCCCGAAAGCGGATGACGCCGAGTAAGCCAGCACAGCAGTAAACTCCCTCCGGGCACCGCGCCCGGAGGGAAGTTGGCTCAAAAGGTATAGGCGATCCCGGCAGCGCCGAAGAACTGGTCCGCGCTGCCCCGCTCGCTGGTATAGGGAGTGTTCTTCGCATCGCCCAAAAGCCGCGAATAACCGCCGATCAGCACCGCTGAAATTCCGCCGTTCTGCAGGTTTCCGTCCAGATCGATCGCCAGCAGCAGGTTGGTGCCGACCGAATTGAAGCCCGCGTCCGCGTCGAATTGGTCCAACCCTGAGGCCAGGCTCTGCGCCGCATCGACGGTGTAGTAATAGGAATTGAAATCGTCGTCGGCATATTCCGCGCTGACTGTCAGCCCGGCTGCCATGCCTCGGCTGAGTGGGGTGAAATAAGACACCGCTGGTTCGATCACCATTCCGTCATGCGCGCCCGCGACATCCCACCTTGCATCGAGGATGAAGCTCAGGCTGTCATACGGATTGAACAGCGCCGGTTTGCTAACCCCGGCAGACAGCCCCACTTCATACGCCCGGTCCAGTTTGCCCGCAAGCTTCACCACTTCATCCTTGATCTGGCTGGCACGGTCGCTGCGCAGCCGGAATGCCGGGCCGAGGTTGAAATTGACCGCGCTACCCGGAGCATCGTCGATCAGGTCGAGCGCCAAACCGGCGGGACGGGGCGCAATGCCGATGCCGGCATACTTGCCCTGCAGGATCGGCACCGGAAACACCGCATAATCGTCCGACCCGGAATAGCTAGGCCCGAGACCCGCACCAACGCCGATGCTGATCCAGTTGTCGTCATATACGGTGCCCGTCGCATCATCGCCGGGAACGCCGATGCGCTGCCCGGCTGGTTGCCCGGCCTGCGGCGAACTGCCCTGCTGCCCGGCGGGCGGCGGCGCTTCCTGCGCGGCCACGCCCGAAACAGCGACAGAAAAATACAGGGCTGCGCCGACAGGCGCAGCAATCATGAAGCGGCGGTGCATAGAAGATGTCCCTTGGTCTGATGACCAATTAACGCCGGTTACCGCCCGATGTTCCGGCGCTCGGACCTATCCCATGCCCTGCCACTGTTTCACCGCGTCGAGTGGCCACACCAGCATCAGCACGTTCAGGGTCAGATTGTCGCGGATCATCCATGCGGTAAACAATTCGAAGAACAGGGCGGCACCCGCGCTTATCTTCCACGGCACCCGCGCGGCGAACAGGAACCCGATGATCATCCAGCCGATATCGGCCAGCGAATTGATCATGCTGTCCCCGACATAGCCCCAGCTGATAGTGACCTCGCGGTAGCGATTGATGATGAACGGGGTGTTCTCGAAAATCTCCCACGCGGATTCGATCACCACCGCAATCGGCAGCGCCCAGCGTCGGGGCTTTCCACCGAATATCCCCCACTTTGTCCACAGCAGCCAGGCAAAGAAATAGAAGATCAACCCATGGATGAAATGGCTGGGTGAATACCAGTCCGTCAGATGCTGGCTGTTTTCTGACGATTGCACCACCCCGTGCCACAGCTTCACCGTCCCGCAGGCGCAAATCGGAGGGCGGTCCATCGCCAGCAGGATTGCGGCCACCGCCAGCACCAGCAGCACAGTTGCAACGATGGCCGCGCGGTGCGGCAGGAGGCGATGGGTCATTCGCCCCTTTTGGCACGGCTTTTTCGATGCGCAAGTTGATTGCTACCCGCACCAATGCCGCTTAGTGCGTATCGCCAATGGTCGCGCGCACGAAACATACACCCGCAGATACCCGCACCGAAATCGCAATTGTCGGCGGCGGGCTGGCGGGCGGGCTGATTGCACTCGCGCTGCGCCGCACACGTCCCGAAATTTCCGTCATGCTGATCGAACAGGGCGATGTCCTGGGCGGCAATCACCGGTGGAGCTGGTTTGACAGCGATCTGGCAGAGGGTGCCAGCGCAGACATGATGGCCGGGTTCCGAGCCACCCAGTGGCAGGGCTATGACGTTCAATTTCCCGCGTACCGGCGGCAGCTGGGTTCGCAGTACCGGTCGCTCGCCTCGTCCGATTTCGATGCCGGTTTGCGGCGCGAACTGGCGCAGGACACCGTGGTTACGAATTGCAGTGTGGCCGCGCTGGATGCAGAAGGCATAACCCTGAATGGGGGGAGGCGGATTTCCGCGCGGACGGTGATTGATTGCCGGGGCGCAGTGCCTTCGCAGCATTTTCGCGGCGGCTGGCAGGTGTTCATGGGCCGCCATATCCGCACCATGCAGCCCCACGGGGTGACCCGTCCGGTGATCATGGACGCGGCGGTGGACCAGCACGGTGCCTTCCGCTTCGTCTATACCCTGCCGCTGGGCGCGAGAGACCTGTTCATCGAAGACACCTATTATGCGGACGAGCCGGTGCTGGACCGCAGCGCCCTGTCCGCCCGGATTGACGCATATATCCTGGATCAGGGGTGGGGCGGCGAAGCCGGTGGTGGTTTCGAGATTGTCGGGCATGAAACCGGCGTTCTGCCGGTGATCACCGGCGGATCATTCGGCGCCTATCAGGCGCAGCAGCGCGTGGACGGCGTGGCGATCGCGGGGGCGCGCGGCGGATTTGTCCATCCGCTGACCAGCTATACCCTGCCCTTTGCAGTGGAAACCGCGCTTGCAATTGCGGCAGAGGCGGATTTGCCTGGGGCGCAGCTGGCCGCGCTGGTGGAACAGCGTGCGCGGCGGCACTGGTCCAGAACAGGCTATTACCGGATGCTCGGATCGATGCTGTTCGGCGCGGCAAAGCCGGACCAGCGTTACCGGATATTCGAACATTTCTACCGTTTGAACGAAGGTCTGGTGGAACGGTTCTATGCCGCCCGATCGACTTTTCCCGACAAGGCCCGCATCCTTTCCGGCAAGCCGCCCGTACCTGTCGGCAAGGCCGTTGCGGCCTTGATCACCCCAGGCCGACCGCTTGCCGCCCCCCAGGAGAATTCGCGATGACCACATCCCCGATCACCAGTCTGGCGCCGGAGGTAAAGCCTGCGGCCAGTCCCGCAGCGATTGCCCCGACCGGCAAGACTGCGTGCGTGATTGGTTCGGGGTTTGGCGGGCTGGCGCTGGCCATGCGCCTGCAATCCGCCGGGATCGCCACCACGGTGATCGAAGGGCGGGACAAGCCGGGCGGGCGGGCCTATTTCTGGGAGAAGGATGGCTTCATTTTCGACGGCGGACCAACCGTGGTCACCGATCCGCCATGCCTGAAGGAATTGTGGGAACTGAGCGGCCACACCATGGCGGACGATGTCGAATTGATGCCGGTGATGCCGTTCTACCGGCTCAACTGGCCGGACGGGGTGAATTTCGATTATTCGAATGACGAAGCAGGCCTGTTGGCGGAAATAGACCGCGTCGCACCCGGCGATGTGGCGGGTTACCGCGAATTCCTGAATTATTCCGCCGGGGTGCATGACGAAGGCTATGTGAAGCTCGGCACCGTGCCATTCCTCGATTTCAAATCGATGATCAAGGCTGCCCCCGCGCTGGCCAAATACCAGGCATGGCGCAGCGTTTATTCGATCGTGTCGAAATATATCAAATCGGAAAAACTGCGCGAGGCGCTGAGTTTCCACACCCTGCTGGTCGGCGGCAGCCCGATGAAGACCAGCGCGATCTATGCGCTGATTCACAAGCTGGAAAAAGATGGCGGTGTGTGGTGGACGCGCGGCGGCACCAACCGCCTGATCGCAGGGATGATCCGCCATTTCGAACGGCTTGGCGGGCGGATGATCGTGGGCGATCCGGTGATTCAGGTGCATACCGTCGGTAACAAGGCGACCGAAGTTGAAACGACAAGCGGGTTTCGCGAACGGTTTGATGCGGTGGCCAGCAATGCCGATATCATGCATTCCTACCGCGATCTGCTGTCCACCAGCAAACGCGGCAAGGATTATTCCAAAAAGCTGGCGCGCAAGACCTACAGCCCCGGCCTGTTTGTGGTCCATTTCGGGCTGGAAGGAACATGGCCCGGCATCCCGCATCACATGATCCTGTTCGGCCCGCGCTATAAGGGGCTGCTGGACGATATCTATGAAAAGGGTGTGCTGCCGCAGGATTTCAGCATCTATCTGCACCACCCCACCGTAACCGATCCCAGCATGGCGCCCCCGGGCAAGAGCACATTCTACGCGCTGGTGCCGGTGGCCCATATGGGCAAATTGACCGTGGATTGGGACGAAATCGGCCCAATCCTGGAAAAGCGTATCCTGGATGAAGTGGGGCGGCGGCTGATCCCCGATATCCATGACCGGATCGTGACCAAATTTCACTACGCGCCGAAGGATTTCAGCACCGATCTCAACGCCCATCTCGGCAGCGCCTTCAGCCTGGAACCGGTGTTGACGCAGAGCGCATGGTTCCGCGGGCACAACCGCGATGATGTGATCCCCAATTTTTACCTTACTGGCGCTGGCACTCATCCCGGCGCAGGTATACCGGGCGTCGTCGGCAGCGCGAAAGCGACCGCCGGTCTGATGATCGAGGATTTAATGGCATGAAACGGTTGGCGATCTACTGCGGTTCTGCGTCCCCGGCAGACACGCGTTATATCGAACTGGCCCGCCATGTGGGCGAGGTGCTGGCGCAGCGCGGCATCGGCGTGGTCTATGGCGGCGGGCGGCTGGGGCTGATGGGCGCGGTAGCGGCTGGCGCGCTCGGCGCGGGCGGCGAGGTGATCGGGGTAATCCCGGAAGCGCTGGCAGGCAGCGAGATTGCCAACACCGACTGCACCGAATTGCGGATTGTCGGCGGGATGCATGAACGCAAGGCCGCCTTCACCGATCTGTCGGACGGTTTCATCAATCTGCCAGGCGGCGTCGGCACGATGGACGAGATGTGGGAAGCGGTCAGCTGGGCGCAATTGGGCTATCATTCCAACCCCGTCGGGCTGCTCAACGCCTTCGGTTTCTACGATCATCTGGTCGCTTTCAACCGGCACATGGCGGATGTCGGCTTTGTCCGTCCGGCGCATCAGGGCATTCTGATTGCGGAGGAATCTCTCGACAGGCTGCTCGCCCGGATGGCAGATTACACGCCGCACACCCCGATTTTCCAGATGAAGGCCAGCGACCTCTGACCGAACCCAACCATCCCGGGACGACGAATTCGAAGCGCATGCTCGCGCCGTCTCGGATCATGCGCACCACGCCCCAGCAGGCGGGCGGCGGGCGGCAGCGCGCCTCGCTGGTGGCCAAGGCGCGGCTGGCGATCAAGGAAGGCTCCAAAAGCTTCGCCGCCGCATCCCGGCTGTTCGACCGGACCACCCGCGAACGGGTCTGGCTGCTCTACGCCTGGTGCCGCCGGTGCGACGATATTGCCGATGCGCAGGAAAAAGGCGGTGCGCTGGGCGACCAGAGCGATGCGGCCAAGCGCCTGCGATCGATCAGATTGCTTACCCAGCGCGCGCTCGACCGGATGCCGACGGCTGATCTGGCCTTCGATGCCTTTGGTCAGGTTGCCCGCGAAACGGCGATCACGCCCGACATGGCGGAGGATGTCATCGCCGGTTTCGCGCTCGATGCAGCCGATTGGCGGCCCCGTACCGAGAAAGACATGATGCAATATTGCTACCATGTCGCGGGCGCGGTGGGGGTGATGATGGGCGTGGTCATGGGGGTGGCCAGGGATGACGAGGAGACGCTCGACCGGGCATGCGACCTCGGCCTGGCATTCCAGCTCAACAATATCGCCCGCGATATAGAGGAAGATGATGCGGCTGGCCGCTGCTATCTGCCGCTGGAATGGCTGGCCGAAGCGGACATTCCGCCGGGCCAGCACATGAAACCGATGTTCCGCACCGAGCTGGTAAACCTTGTCGCACAAATGCTGGATATTGCCGAAGTGCATGAAGCGGCTTCGCGGCTGGGCGCGAAGAATTTGCCGTTCCGCAGCCGCTGGGCAGTACTGAGCGCAGCGCGGATCTATGGCGCGATTGGCCGCAAGGTGCGCAAACAGGGCGCGGCGGCATGGGACCACCGGATTTATATTTCCGGCGCGGCCAAGGCGCGGCACGTTGCTGCGGCATATTTCGAAGCGCTGGTGAACCGGCCCAAGCTGCCGCCGGAAATGCCGCGCTGGTCACGCCGTGATTTCGCGCAAGCGGCGGCCCGCAAACCGGTGCCTGATCCCGGTGAAACGGAAATTATCTAGAAGTAATAATCTCCCGCATGGTGCCGGGCGGGCTCGGGCGGCGAAACAGCTTGCCCCTCTCGCTCCACAATACCACCAGCAGGGCCAATATGCCGCACACCAGCAGCGCCATCGCAATCGGGCGCGCCGTGCCGTCGAATGCCTGACCGATCGCCCCGCCCAGCAGCGCGCCGGTGACCATCCGCAGGAATGTCTGGCCCGAAGAAGCTGCCCCGGCGATATGCATGAAAGGTTGCAG
>JAGXGU010000095.1 GCA_024636575.1 Altererythrobacter sp. | reverse complement strand
GGCCTGCATCTTCTCCTGCGCCGGAAAGGTGCCGTACCCGGCCATCAGGCAATGCCAGCTCGCGGCGGAATATGCGCGAATGCGGTAAGCCTGTTCATTCGCCGCGCCCACATCCTGATGCGTGAACCAGGCCGTCATCATTGATTTCAATCCAGCCGAAAGTTTCTGGTTTGCCGCATTTTCGCGCCAATATTCCGTATCGGTGCGCTGATTCAGCCGGTAATGCGCCACGATGTAATCGCGAACTGCGTCGATCCGCGCTGCGATCGAGCTATTGAATCGGTCGCGATGCTGAGCGGTGAAGCCGCCCGCTTCGAATGCGCTGATGAATTCCTGTGCCGTGGCAATCACGATGTGCAGCGCTGTGGCCTCCAGCGGTTCGAGAAACCCCTGTGAAAGTCCGGCGGCCAGGCAATTGCGGGTCCAGCTGTTTTCAACGCGGCCCACCTTCATGCGTAAATGGCGGGCGGGCACATCGGTGCCGGGAATATCCAGAGCGTTGCGCAATTCCAGCTCGGCATCTTCGGCCGTGATATGCCGCGAGGAATAGACATAGCCATTGCCGATCCGGCTGGCGAGCGGGATTGCCCAGCGCCAGCCAGCCGCCATGGCAACGGCCTCTGTCTGGGGAAGATAATGGTCGCCCGGCCCGGCCGGGATCACAACGGCAGAATCGTTGAACAGATTATCGGTGAAGGGCAGGAAGATTTCGCCCAGTGCCTGCTGCGCGATGACGCCTGCAAAACCCGAACAATCGACAAAGAGATCGCCGACAATCCGTTCGCCGCCTTCGCAATTCAGCGCAGCGACATCGCCTGCGGGATCAAGTTCAACCTGCACAACCCGGCCCTCCAGGTGCCTGACCCCTTGCGTTACCGCATGACCCCGCAGGAAAGCGCCCAGCTTATGGGCATCGAAATGATAGCCGTAACTTGGCGCAAAGGGGAACGTCTCGCCCGCCTGAGGCCCCTTGCCCTGCGCCGCCAGCAGGCTGGCAAGAAAGAACGCGTCGGGATGCGCCGGAACATAGAAACCGCGCCGCGCCAGAGCGCAATTGTGCTGGAAAGCGGGCTCGGTATGCAGATCGGTCGGGCCGGGAAAGGGGTGGAAATAACTTTCGTATCCGGGGCGATCGCTCCATCCGGTGAAACGGATCCCCAGCTTGTAGGTGGCATCGCAGGCCGGCATCCAGTCGGCTTCCGCGACCCCTATCAGGTCGAAGAAGGCCTTGAGCTGCGGGGTCGATCCTTCCCCCACGCCGATGATGCCGATGGCCGGGCTTTCGACTACGGTGACACGGTGTCCGCCCCACGCCCGGGCCATCAGGCAGGCCGTGATCCACCCCGCACTGCCGCCGCCCAGGACGACGATTTCCGGCGGGGTGGCAGTTTTGCTCACTTGGCCGCAGGCTCCAGCCTGATCGCCAGCCCGCCGCCCGGTGCCAGCCATACGGGCAGCTTGTCCCCGCGCTGCACCGTGGCGGTGTCATAGGCGATGTTGTGCCGCGCCTCGGTTTCATAGGTCGCGCCCTCGCCATCCTTCCAGATCGTCGCGCGGTAGCTGGTTCCGGGCTGGAGGAAGCCGAAATCCAGTTCCACCGTCCGCTCGGTCGCGTCGTTGACCCCGCCGACATACCAATCCGCACTGTTCCGGTCTTTGCGCGCGAAGATGGCATAATCGCCGACCTCGCCCGCGATAAGATGGCTTTCGGCCCAGTCGGCGGGAACCTGGCGGATGAATTCCAGTGCGCGCGGATGCGCGGCCAGGCTTTCGATGAAATCGGACGCCATCTGGATCGGCGAATAGATCGCCAGATACAGGCCGAGCTGCTTCGCCTTGGTCGATGCGAACGGGACGCCGTCCGACCCGACCAGCCCAAGTACGCCGGGGGTGTAATCCATCGGGCCCGATAGCATCCTTGTATAGACCAGAGTGGGGTCATGATCGGGGCCGTTATTGAACCGGCCCCAGGCGTTGTATTCCTGGCCGCGGGCGCCTTCGCGCGCGACCCAGTTGGGATAGGTGCGGCGCAAGCCGGTGTCCTTGACCGGTTCATGCGGGTTGATCGCGATTTTGTGCGCGGCTGCCGTCTGCACGACCTTCAGATGGTGCTGCACCATGCGCTGTCCGTCATGCCATTCGAAGATTTCCTTGCCGCAGGGATCGGCGATATCGGCGTTGCAGGAAATGATCCCGCCGGCATCGGCGACATAGCCGGTCTTGACCACATCGATCCCGAGCCGCGCATTCATTGCCATCGCATCTTCCAGCTGGCGTTCGTACACTTCGATATTGCCGCCGGTTTCATGATGGCCGACCAGGTGCACCCCTTTTTCCGCTGCATAGCGGGTGACTTCCTGCAGGTCGAAATCGGGATAGGCTTTCGTGAAGCTGTAATCGCGGCCATTGCCGAACCAGGTTCCGTCCCAGCCGACATTCCACCCTTCGATCAACACACCGCGGAATCCGTTGGCCGCGGCAAAATCGATATACTCCTTCGCCCGCGCTGTGGTCGCGCCGTGGTTGGGCCCCTGTGCCCAGCTCCAGTCTCCCCGGATCATGCCCCACCAGATGCCGATGTATTTTGCAGGTTCGAAATAGCTGACATCGCCCAACTTATTGGGCTCGTTCAAATTCAGTTCGAGATCGTTTTCCACCAGACCCGCCGCATTGTCGGCGATGCGCATGGCGCGCCACGGGGTGTTGAACGCGCCCTCGCGCACCACCTTTGCCCCGCGAGAGGACGGCGACAGCATGGCGCGGAACCGCGTCCCGTCCATCCGCCGCATCCACATTCCCGAATAATCGACCAGCGCCGCTTCGTGGAACGACATATGCGTGCCGTCCTCCAGCCGCAGGGTGATCGGCGTATGCGCAATCGAGACCTCGCGGATAGGGGTCTGCGAGTACAGATATTCGTAGCGGTTCCAGTCCCCGCCGGGGATCCACCACGCCGTGCCTTCGCTGGCGATGTTGAATTCGGTCAGTTCCTCTGCAATCCGCGCAACGGGCAGGCCGTCCTGCTGAGGAAATTCATAGCGAAAGCCGACCCCTCCATCGAACACCCGCATCCGCACCGTCACCCGGCGCAGCGCATCACCGGTCTCGCGGAAAGTAACCGCCAGTTCGTTGTGTCGGTCCGCCACCCATTGCCGTTCTCCCCAGGGCTGTTCCCATTTGGTATCGACCGAGCCGGTGGTCTCGCTTTCGATAGCAAAATTGCGGCGCATGGGGTTTGCGTCGGTGAAGATGAAGCCGAGGCTGGATTTCGCCAGCAGCGGTTTGCCGTCGCGTGAAACTTCGTAGAACGGTACGCCGTCGCTATCCGCCTCGATCGTCACGCTGATCCGGCCGTCCGGCGATGCGACTGTGCCGGCCGCCGCGCTGCTGGCCGTGCCGGCCAACACCACGAGCGACGCGGCGGCGAAAAGCAGGGTCAGTTTCGGCATATCAGGGCTCCAAATGGTGGCAATTCTGCTGGGGTCGCGCCGTTGATTGCGGCGATGATTGGTCCGGTCGCGATATCCGGCGCTAACGGGTGCGTCCGGTCGGTGAAATTGATGATACAGCGCACGTTCTCTCCGCGCGCGCTGCGGTCCAGCACCAGCAATCCGCTGCCCGCTTGGCAGCGGGTCACCGCACCGTGGCGCAGCGCTGCGTGATCGTTGCGCAGGGCCAGCATAGCGCGGGTGTGGTCCAGCACCGAACCTTCGTTCTGGCACTCGACTGCACGGGCCAGATTGTCTTCGCCGACCGGCAACCAGGGTTCAGCGGTTGAAAAATCGCCGGACTCCGGATCTGACGTCCAGGGCATCGGCGTACGTGCGCCATCACGCGACAGGGTGAGCGGCCAGTTCGCGATTGCCTCGGGATCGTGTAATTTCTCGAACGGAATATCGACCTGGGTCAGCCCCAGTTCTTCGCCTTGATAGAGGATGATGTTGCCGCGCAGGCACGCCATCAGCAGCATTTTCATGCGTACAAACGCGTCCCAATGCTGCGGCTCGCACCAGCGTGAAAGCGCGCGCGGTGCATCATGGTTTTCGAACGCCCAGCTGGGCCAGCCCACGCCGGGCTCGTCGGGCCATTCGGCCAATGCCGCGCAGACCAGTTCCGGCGTCAGATGGTCGGCATACAGGAAGTTGAACCCATAGGCGGAATTGAGATGGGTGCTCCCTTGGGTGAAGGCCTTCATTTCCCTTTCGGCCTGATCCCCGCCGACTTCGGCGACGGTGAAAATGGCGTCATAGGCGTTTGTCACCTGCCGGATCCGCTCGACGAATTTCGGTATGTCGGCATGCGATTGATTATGGATACGCTGCTGGAAATCGAACGGCCTGCTGCGCGGCCGGTTGGTGGGCGCCGCCGGGGGATTATCGCGCAATTGCGGATCATGCATCGCGAAATTCAGCGCGTCTATCCGGAACCCGTCCACCCCCCGATCCAGCCAGAACCGGGCCACTTCGAGCAATGCGTCCTGCACTTCGACATCGTGTACATTGAGCTGGGGCTGGCTGCTGAGAAAATTGTGCAAATAATATTGTCCGCGCCGGCCATCCCACGTCCACGCCGGACCGCCGAACACGGATTGCCAATTTGACGGAGGCGACCCGTCCGGCTTGGCATCTGCCCAGACATACCAATCGGCTTTTGCATTGTGCCTGTTTGACCGGCTTTCGGTGAACCATGCATGTTCATCGGATGTGTGCGAATAAACCTGATCGATGATGATTTTCAGATCCAGCGCATGGGCGCGCTCGACCACGGCATCGAAATCGGCCAGCGAACCAAAGATCGGATCGACGGAACAATAATCCGAAACGTCGTAACCGAAATCCTTCATCGGGCTGGCGTAGAAGGGCGAAATCCAGACTGCATCGACCCCCAGCCGCGCGACATGGTCCAGCTTGCTGGTGATCCCCGGCAGGTCGCCGATCCCGTCGCCGTTGGAATCCATGAAACTGCGCGGATATATCTGATAGATCGCCGCGCCGCGCCACCAGGGCGCGGTCTGCGGGCCGGTATCGGCCGTGCGAGCGTTTACAACACTGGCCACCTGGTCAGTCTCCCATCTTGTCGGAGAGTTCGCATATCGCGAAGCCGAAAGGGGGCAAGGTGACCATGATCGCCCCTGGCGCGGCCAGCGCTGCGGGACATTGGCCGGCAAGCGGGCTCACCCTTGTCGATCCGTAATCTATCGCAATTGCGCGCGTGATCGGTGCGGCACTGCTGTTGAACGCCAGCAGGACGCGCTGCCCGCCCCCGGGGTCATGCCGGGTGACTGCCAACAGGCCTGGCTGCGTATCGTAACCGCGAATTTTCGTGCTGCCATAACGCAGCGCCCGATTGCTCGACCTAACTTCGGCCAAAGCACGGATTTGATGGTACAGCGGATGGGCGGGGTCAAAATTGTCCTGCGCCGTCGTGGCATCGCTGCCGATCAAATCGTTATCATTATAAACCGCGACGCGGCTTTCGAACATGTCTTCCCGCGCGAGCTGGTCATTCCCGTCGGACACGAAACCCTGCTCGTCCCCGTAATAGATAACCGGCACGCCGCGCAGACCCATCAGCATGGCATTGCCCAGCATCACCCGTTGCAGCAATTCTTCCTCGTCAACATCAGGGTTGGCCTGTTTGACGAACATTGAGAAGCGCCCGAAATCATGATTGCCGAGGAATGTCGGCAGGCGCAGCGCGGTTGTCTCGCCGCCCTGGTACAGCGGGTCATCCTCCAGCATCCGCGCCATGGCGGCGGGCGGCATGGTGCCCGAAACGATGCCCTGGGCCGCCGCCGCAAAGGCCATGTCGAGGTTGGTCGGCAGCGCGGAAATGCGGGTCCAGCGCGCCAGCAGCGCCGGATCGACATCCTGCGTGGCGACTTCGCCGAAGATGTGGAAACTGGGAATGCCCGCCGCCGCCGCGCGCTGATTCATGGCGGGCACGAAGGCGTCCCAAAATTCGGGATTGACGTGCTTGGCGGTATCGATGCGGAAACCGTCGATCCCGAAACGGTCGATCCAGCTGCCGTAGATATCGATCATCCCGGCCACCACGCGCGGATGTTCCGTGAACAGGTCGTCCAGCCCCACGAAATCGCCCAGCACCGCGCTTTCGCCAACCCAGAATGTGTCCCCCCGGTTGTGGTAATAGGCCGGATCGTTGAGCCACGTGGGCACCTTCACCTGTTCCTCGCCCTCCGGCACATAGGGGGTATAGGCATAGGTCGGATCGGTCAGCTTCGCCCAGTTTTCCGCCGTATCCACCTCGTGCCCCAGGAAGCCGGGGTTGATCGGCGGGCCATTCACATCACCGCGCGTGGAGTAGGGGTATTCGCCCAGGCTGCGATAGGCGTATTTCGCGGCATCGCCTTCGCGGTAGCGGATCACATCGGCGGTGTGGTTGGTGATGATGTCCATATAGACCTTCATCCCGCGGGCATGGGCAGCATCAACGAAGGCCTTGAATTCGGCATTGGTGCCGAAATGCGGGTCCACCTGCGTAAAATCGGTTACCCAATAGCCGTGATAGCCCGCGCTTTCATCGCCCTTCGGACCCTGCACCGGCTTGTTCTTGAAGATCGGCGCGAACCATACTGCGGTCACGCCCATTCCCTGGATGTAATCCAGTTTCTGCGTCAGCCCCGCCAGATCGCCGCCGTGATAGAAACCCTTGTGTTCCGGGTCGAACCCGCTGGTCAGGCGGTCCGCAGGGTAACCGCCAAGGTCGTTTGCCGTATCGCCGTTTGCAAAGCGGTCCGGCAGGACGAAATAGATCACCTCGTCTTCGGGCAGGCGATCACGGAAGCTCGCCTCTGCGGTCGTCGGTGCAGGCGGCGGCGTTTGCGCACAGGCTGGGGCCGCAATCGAAGCGGCAGCAAGCAGAAATGCAGCGGTGCGGATCATGAAGTGATTTTCCTGAGTTCGCCGCTGGGGCTGGGGGAGGGAATAGCGCCGGGCATGCAATAGGCCCGCAGGAACGGGGCATGATCGGGCATGGTCGCAGCAATCTGCGCATGCCGCTGTTCAATCCCCGCCATCATTGCGGCAAGGTCGCCTTCGGGCAGAGTGTCGGCCATCGGATGCCAGCTTTCCGGCATGATGCCCTGGCCGATCATGACCTGCACCCAGCCGTCGGTCGTGAACAGTTCCTCATGCTCGCGGTGGACGAAGCCGGCGGCGCGGAACTGGTCTATCTTCCGCTGCAAAGTATCCGGCAGTTCCGCCGCGCGGCAGGCGTCCCAGAACGGTTCGCCCACGCGGCCGTTCGCGTGATAATGCAGGATCAGGAAATCACGGATGCGGGTCCATTCGAAACTCGCCTGCCGGTTGAATTCGTCGATCATGGATGGCTGCGGCTTTTTCCTCGGCAGCATGTTCAGGAACCGGGCAATGGCCGACTGGATCAGGTGGATCGACGTCGATTCCAGCGGCTCCATGAACCCAGCCGCCAATCCCAGCGCCAGGCAATTGCCCGACCATTGCACGCGCCGCATGCCGGTGGTGAAATGCAGTAACCGGGGCTCGTCCTGCGCGGTGCCGTCGAGATTGGCAAGCAGGTCAGCGGCCGCTTCATCATCGGACAGGAATTTGCTGCAATAGACATGGCCGTTGCCGATCCGGTGTTGCAGCGGAATGCGCCAGCGCCAGCCCGCCTTCGTGGCGGTAGAGCGGGTGTAGGGTGTGAATTCACCTGTGGTGGCGCACGGCACGGCGACCGCGCGATTGCAAGGCAGCCAATGCGACCAGTCTTCGAGATCGCTGCCCAGGGCACCCTTGATCAGCAGCGCACGAAACCCGCTGCAATCGATAAAGAAATCGCCCGCAACACGCTGGCCGCTGTCCAGCACGACAGCGGCGATCCCGCCATCTTCCGCCCCGCGTTCGACACTTCCGACCAGACCTTCGATCCGTGTCACGCCGCGCGCTTCGGCAAAGCGCCGAAGATAGGCAGAATAGAGACCGGCATCGAAGTGATAGGCCCAGGGCATATCGGGGGCGGGCCTGGCAGGGTCCGGCCGCCACATCTGCATTTTTCCTGCGTGCGCCGCCGTTTCGTTGAGCGAATATCTGCCCAGTTCCCCGGCAATTCCGGAAGCCTTCGCGCGAGCCCAATATTGGTGGAAAGGGAGCAAGCCGGCGCCTTGGCCGACATTGCCGAACGCATGCATATAGCGGCTGCCATCGCCCGACCATCCGGCGAATTCGATTCCCAGTTTGAAGCTGCCGCGCGTTTCGCGAAGAAACTCCGCCTCGTCAATCCCGAGCCCGGCGTTGAACAGGCGGAGCTGCGGGATGGTCGCCTCGCCTACGCCTACCGTGCCGATCGCGTCGGATTCGACCAGTGTTACCAAACGATCCGTGAAGCGCGCGAGGGCCGCCGCCGCCATCCAGCCGGCAGTTCCGCCGCCGACTATGATGATCCGCTGTTTACGCCCTTCATCCATATCCAGTCCCGAAGCCCCCGGTTACCAATTGCCTCGCGCTCAAGAGCCCCGATCGAAAGAGGGGGCGGTGAACGGACTGCCGCAAAGCCGTCCGCACTCCGCCCCGTTCTTCCACTACATCAGAACCTGTAGGTGAAGCCAGCCAGGAACCGGCGACCGTATTCCTGGTTGTCGATCACCGCTTCGGGCACGGGCACGTCGAATTGCGATACGAACGGCGCGTTGGTCAGGTTCTGGCCCTGCAGATAGATCGACAGGCCATCCAATGGCCCGCCATCGAAATCATAGCCGATCTGTGCATCGACAATCGTCTCGGCACGGGCAATGCGCCGGGTTGGCGATCCGCCGAAGCCGGTGAAGTCGGCCAAGAACTGCGAACGGTAGCGCGCGCTGCCCCGGGCGTTGAAACCGCCGCGCTCGTAATAGAGCGTGCCGTTCGCAACCCATTTGGAATAGCCGGGGATGACATCGGTATCGCCGTTGGCGTTCTCGACCTTTGTCCTGGTGTACCCGAGACCACCCGTGGCACCAAAGCCCGACAGGAACGATACGAAGGCATCGAAGGGAACGGTTGCTGCAAGTTCAGCGCCGTAGAAATTGCCGCCGCCGGTATTCACTTCGGAATCGAGGAAACCGATGGTCGTGGCCGGTGTCAGACCTGCCGGGGTCGGCAGCCTCGAAAAATCGAACGTGGTTCGCGCCCCGTCGATATAGCTGACGATATCCTTGTAGAACAGCTGGAGGGCAATCACCCCGGCACCGTTGGCGAAGTATTTCTCAACGTTAAAGTCGGCAGCATTCGCCCGGTACGGACGCAGCAGGGGGTTACCCCCGTTCCCGCTGATGAAGGGCACTAGGCCGGTCGGACTCTCGCTTTCATTGATGTTAATATTGTAACTGATAGCGGAGCGAAGGTCATCCAGTTGCGGGCGCTGGATCTGGCGCGATGCCGCAAAGCGGATCACCCAGTCGCTATCCAGCCGCAACGAAAGATTGAGGCTGGGCAGAACATCCCAGAAATCATCTCCCAGCGTCACATCGACCCGTTGGCCATTGGCGAAGGCTATTCCCGAAGATTTCTGATTGGTCCCAATTGCCTGCACGCCGAAATTGCCGGTCAGATCGCCCGCGCCCAGTTCCTTGTCGATGTCGACCTGCTGGTAAGCGGTCATCAGCTTTTCGGAAATGCTGTAAGCCTTGGCCGGGATGTCGTTTGAGGTGTTGATCTCCAGCACGTATGTCCCATCGGCGATCAGGCCGCGGGGATCGTAGCTGACGATAGGGCCGAGTCCGAGGTAATCGAGGTTCGTCGGCTCCAGCAGGGCACTGGAAGGGATCGCAAGTTCGGTCGCACCACCTGCCAGGCGAATTAAGGATTCGTCTGGGGTCAGGCTCTTGGAGCGGTCGGTATAGGCGAGGCCAAATTTCACTGCGCTGAAGAAGCCGTCGAGTTCTTTCCCCACGCCGACGCGGTACTGCTTGAGTTCGTCCTCCAGGATCCGGTTGTTGAAATAACCGGCCTGCGGAACGGTCAGGCTGCCGCCCCAGCCAAGCGGATCGGTCAGGAAAATGAGTGATGGGTCGCTATAATCCAGGGTCGGGCTGAAGACCGTGCCGCTAGTGCCGGAATTGAAACCGATGGTGTCGGTCGGATCGTCGGCCGCAAATTCGTCACCTACGCGATTCGGGTCGTCCCAGTTGAAACCGGTGCCGGAATAGCTTTCGATACTAAGTTCGTTGCGATCCGTGCGCGAATAGCCGAAATCGAAGAACGCGCTCCAGCCGTCCTGGCCTTCATATTCAAGATTGAGACCGCCGGAATAGAGGTCCGCTTTGCGCTGGAACACATCGTTGCGGACTACGCCCTGCACGTTCTGGAAGGTGCCCGAAGTAGCAAATTCGCCGAACTTGGTAGTTGTGGTTGTGGCCGTGGCAGGATCGAAGGTCGTTCCGAAAGCGCCGAAGCCCAGCGGCAGCTCGATGCCCCGCTTGGTCGAATTGTCGTCAAAGTTGGAATAGAAACCGTCCGCAGTCAGCGTCAGGGTGGGAGTGATTTCGGCCTGGAACGTGCCGTTCACGCCGAACCGCTTGAGCTGCGTCGAAGTGACGAAGCTTTTCGAGCCGCCGATCACGAACGTGCTGCCAGCGGTTCCGCCGCCGCCGTAACCCCAGGCGTTGAATTCCTGCAGCTGGTATGGCTCGTCGGTATAGGCCGCAGCGAGCGCGATGCCGATGGTATCGTCGGCAAACTGGTCGACATAGGTCGCGTTGGCGCGGTAACCGAATTCCTTCGAACCGGCGTTGAGCGCGCCGAGATCCGCGTAGGAACCCTTCGCACCGATTGCGAAGATCGTCTTGCCCGCTTCGAGCGGCCGCACGGTGCGGACATCGATCGTTCCGGCGAGACCCTGGCCCACGAGGCTGGCCGACGGTGTCTTGTACACCACCACCTGGCTGACGACTTCGGATGGATACTGGTCGAATTCGACCGCGCGGTTGTCGCCCGTGGAGGTCTGCTCCCGGCCGTTGAGCAGCGTCTGCGAAAAGTCGGGGCCAAGGCCGCGGATCGCGATCACATTGGCGCGGCCATTCAGTCGCTGCGACGCGACGCCGGGCAGGCGGGCAATCGATTCGCCGATCGAATCGTCAGGCAATTTGCCGATGTCTTCGGCAGTGACCGATTCAAGAATCAGATCCGAACGGCGTTTTTCATTCACCGCAGACTGCAAGCTGGCACGAAATCCGGAAACAACGATCGCATCGACAGCATCGCCATCTTCCTGCGCCGCATCGGCTTGTGCATCGGCTTCGGCATCCTGTGCCAGCGCCGCAGTTGGTGCAAAACCCCCAACCAGCGCAAGTGCCAGGGCCGATCCACTGATTCCATTTGTCAGAAAATTACGTTTCACCACGTCGGTATCTCCCAGTCCCACCGCCCCGTGAGCGGTCTAATTATTTTCATTGGAAAGCATCGCCAGCCCATCGGGCGGCTGCCTTTCGCACCCCGCTTACGCCGCAAAAATGCGGGTGCGATAGCCAGCATACGTATGTTTGTGCAGTGCAGCATGGGGGAGTGTCACAAAAATGCACCAGCGGCGGTTTGCCGGGAAACCGGAAAATCCGGCGCAATATACCTTTCGCCTGCACGCCGAACATATGTTAGATATCCCGCGGGAGCATGATATGGGTCGCAAAGCCTCGGCAAAGCCGACGAGTTTTGATATTGCCTATCTGGCAGGGGTTTCGCAGCCGACTGTCAGCCGCGCGCTGCGCGGTGACAAGTCGGTGAGCGCAAGCACGCGCGCGAAGATCGAGCAGATCGCCAGGGAACTGAATTATACCGTCGACAAGAACGCTTCCTCGCTGCGTTCCCAGCGGTCAAACACGCTTGCCCTGCTGCTGTTCGAAGATCCGACGCCGGACGAGAGCATGATCAACCCGTTTTTCCTGGCGATGCTCGGATCTATTACCCGGCACTGCGCCGCTTGCGGTCTCGACCTGCTCATTTCATTCCAGCGCATGGAGGATGACTGGCACGTCCGCTATCAGGACAGTCACCGCGCAGATGGATTGATCCTGCTCGGGTATGGCGATTATTCGGTTTACGAAAGCCGACTGGAACAGCTGGTGCGGCAGGGGACGCATTTCGTGCGTTGGGGCTCTGTCGGGGAAGATAATATCGGTGCGACGGTCGGATCGGACAATTTCGGCGCGGGCAGGATGGCCGGTGAACATTTGCTATCCCTGGGCCGGACGAAAATCGGCTTCCTGGGCCAGGCAGACGAACATTATCCCGAATTCGCCGACCGATACCGCGGCCTGCGCGATGCGCTGAAACAGGCGGGCATGGCGTTTGACGACCGGTTGCAGCTGGACGCCCTGACCACAGAGGAGGAAGGCTACCGTACAGCCAAATTGTTGCTGGCCCGCGGAATCGCATTTGACGGGCTGTTCGCCGGCAGCGATCTGATCGCAATAGGCGCGCTGCGGGCGTTGGCGGAGGCAGGTTTCATCGTCCCGGACGATGTTGCCGTGGTCGGTTTTGATGATATTTCCACCGCCAGCGTCACTACGCCCCCACTGACCACCTTGATGCAGGATACCAAGAATGCCGGGGCGTTACTGGTCGATACACTGATCGCACAGATCGAAAATACACCGCGGCCACCCTGGACCCTGCCCGCCCAATTGATCGTTCGCGCCAGCACATCAGCCTGATCCAGCGGCATCCAGGCCGCTTCATCGGCAACGCTTCACATTCGTATGCAACTTGTTGTCCGCCAGCGAACGTGCCAGCCGTGCGTTTGATGCGAAGGCGGCGCAAGCCCGCCCGCAACACGGGAAGGTGCCTGATTATGGATATGTTGCGCAAAAAACCACGGCTGGGTTTCTGGGGCCTGTGGAATATCAGCTTTGGCTTTTTCGGGATCCAGATCGGTTTTGCCCTGCAAAATGCGAATATGAGCCGCGTGTTCCAGACGCTTGGTGCCAGCATGGACGATTTGCCGGCGCTGTGGGTCGCGGCACCGCTGACCGGGCTGATTGTGCAACCCATCGTCGGCCATTTTTCTGACAAGACCTGGACCCGGCTCGGGCGCCGCCGTCCCTATTTCCTGGCCGGGGCCATCCTCTCCGCGCTGGCCCTGCTCGCGATGCCGTTGGCGCCGCTCATCGCCGCTCCGCTGGTGTTTGCAGCCGCCATGCTGTGGCTGCTCGACGCGTCACTCAACACCGCGATGGAACCGTTTCGCGCTTTCGTCGGCGATATGCTGGGCACCGATCAGCATAGCGCAGGCTATGCGGTACAGACCGCATTTATCGGCGCGGGCGCTGTGGTCGGGTCGATCTTTCCCTTTTTCCTCGAACAGATGGGTGTCTCCAACGTGGCACCTGCCGGCGGGCTGCCCGATACGGTGAAATGGAGTTTCTGGTTTGGCGCGATAGCCCTTTTCTCCGCCGTGCTGTGGACGGTCGTCACGACGCAGGAATACAGCCCCGATGATGTGGCCTCTTTCGAAGGCCCGGCACCACTGGATGATAGCGGGCCGGTGCGCGCATTGGCGGCAAAATCCTATGGTTCGGCCATGGTGTGGTCCATGCTTGGTCTGATCGTGATCGTCGCTGTCGATGTGCTGGGATTGGAGAAGGAAGTCTTCCTGCTGGGCGGACTGCTGGCAGTTTACGGCCTGATCACTGCGCTCGCGATTTATCTGGCCCGGCAGGGCAAAACGGCAAACATGCTGTCTTCGATCGTGGGTGATTTTGCCGGAATGCCCGATGTGATGAAACGGTTGGCCGTGGTGCAGTTCTTCAGCTGGTCTGCACTGTTCATCATGTGGATCAACACCACCCCGGTGGTGACGCAATATGTATTCGGCAGCACGGACACCGGGAGCGCCGCCTATAACGAAGGCGCAAACTGGGTGAGCGTATTGTTCACGGTTTACAATGGCGTCGCCGCTGTTGCCGCCCTCACCCTGTTGCCGGTGCTGTCACGCAAATATGGCCAGGTAAGGACCCATTCGACCTGCCTGACGCCGGGCGCGCTTGGATTTATGGGATTTTTCCTGCTGCGTGATGCCTATGCACTGCTGCTTTGCGAAATTGGCATCGGGATCGCCTGGGCGTCGATCCTGGCGATGCCTTATGCCATCCTCGCATCCAATTTGCCCCAGCGCAAACTCGGGATCTACATGGGGTTATTCAATATTTTCATCGTTGTGCCCCAATTGCTGGTGGCAACCATCATGGGATCGATCATGAAGACATTCTTTCCCGGTGAACCGATCTGGACGATGCTGTTCGCCGCCTGCGCGTTCCTGATTGCCGCAATTGCAATGCAGCGGGTAGCCAAAGCCATTCCCGCGCCGGGCATGGGTTCCAGTTCGGCGCCCGGTTCCCTGTAACGCAGAGCGCCGGGCTAACCGTCTAGCCAAATCTTTCGGATACCCTCTATTGCCGCATAAGGTGCTTCATGCGGGGAATCTGTGCAGCGAAGGGGAAAGTGGGGGTGCCAACAGCGCGGCTCTGGCGCTGAAACCGGCTGTAGCCGGAAAACTGGCGGCGCTTATTCCAAGGAAAAAAAATTGCCGCGCCCATCTGAATCGGGCGCCAACTTCATCTTTTCCTCTCGCAGCAGCCGATTAACGACCAGCTTGAGATCAGAATCCACAGACCCCCTGATCAACGCCGAATAATTTCGTATATTGCGGCACGCAATCCATTCACCTCGGTCCACAGCCAATCCTTCAACCAGGTTCGCTCGAGTCGCTAACTTACTGTTAATTATCCACAGGAGTCTGTACCGTTACGTACGAAATGTGGAAAAGTTCCCTGCCTGACGGGATATCAGAGCGAAGGCGCTGAGTAGGCGTCCTGCGCAAATTCCTCCAGCCCGCGGCGATTGACTATGCGGGCCGACCCGCGCCTGGTTTCCAGATATCCCGCGCTTTGCAGGGATTGGATCGCCTGGGTTACACCGGCCCGCCGGACGTTGAGCATCACGGACAGGGATTCATGGGTCAGGGAAATTTCATTGCGGTCCAGACGATCGGCGCACATCAGCAATCGGCGCGCGAGCCGTTGTTCAACCGAGTATGACGCATTTGCCAGTGCAGTCTGCGCGATCTGGCACAGCAATTCGAACGTAAATTGATTGAATGCCCTGCGCACTGTCTCGCTGGCCGAATAGGCAGCGATCATGGTGCGGGCCGGAATGCGCAGGCCCTTTCCGGATATCTGGATGAAGGTGCGCAGCGGCGTGCGCGGGGAACCCATAATGGTCGCGACATCGATCATCCCTTCGCGGCCGACGATACCGGCTTCGGTCTCCTGCCCGTCGCGCGACGTAGCGACCATCGAGGCGATGCCATTTTCGAGGAACCAGCAATATACGATCGGTTGTTCTGGCGATGACAGCAATGTCCGCCTGATCAGGTCAACCCGGACGAGGTCGGGCGCAAACAGAGCATAATCGCCCGGTGACAAGCTGGCGAGCAGCAAGTTCCCGACCGAAGACTGTTCAATCTGCACGCAATGCCGCTCCTTTATCACTGGGCGGGAGGGCAACACTCTCAGCCGATCGCGCCCAAATTAGAATGATACTCTGTTCCAATTATTTGCTATTTTAACGTTTAGATTACAACATATTACAGTGTCTGTACGATTTCGTACAGACACTAAGTTTTCAGGCTTGATTTCAGCGATTATTGTGCCGCATTCTATTTCTATAATCTGCGGGCAATATCCGATGCAGCCTGTGCATACGGATATGCCCTTATAAAATTACTGTTTGAAGTAAGCGATACCGCAAAGGCGACCCGAAGGGCAGGAGCAGTCCTGCCGTCACCTTTGCCCGGCGGGATATTCCCGCCGGGCACATTTTTGCAAAAAGGCGCACTATCAGTTGGCGGCCCAACAAAAAATTGGCGGGGGGATTGCATGGTGCATCCCCCCGCCAACCTATAACTTCATGACGACCAAGCGCCGCAGCGATGAGCGCCGTTTTAGAAGCGCACTTCACCGGTAATGTAGAACCGGCGCGGATCGCCGTAGAAACCGGTCAGCGTGCCTTCCAGACCAAGTGAGGAGCCAAATGGCTGCCCGCCCGTGCCGCCGGACACGAAATTGTAACCTGACACGATGTAGCGTTTGTCGAACAG
>JAGXGU010000094.1 GCA_024636575.1 Altererythrobacter sp. | reverse complement strand
GCCCGGCGATGGGGCGAGGGTGAATTTCGCAAGGCCAGCGCAGCCTGCGGCGGATGCCTGGAAGTGGTCCTGCCGGAACGCATGGTGCAGGGCCGCCGGATTGCCGAACCGACACGGCTGGTCAATGTCGTCGCCATTCAGCGCGGCACCGAACGCCCCAATGAAGTCATCATCGTGCAAGGCCATATCGACAGCCGCGTCAGCGATGTTCTGGATGCCACCAGCGATGCGCCCGGTGCCAATGATGATGGATCAGGCACCGCCCTGGTGGTGGAGGCCGCGCGCGTCCTTTCCGGCAGGAAATATCCCACAACCATAGTCTATGCACTGCTCTCGGGCGAGGAGCAGGGCCTGTATGGCGGGCAATTGATGGCGGATTTTGCGGCGCAACAGGGCTGGACCGTGAAAGCCGTGCTCAACAATGACATCGTTGGCGGCAGCTGCGGTTCGGACGGTTATTGCGACGAGAGTCATGTCAGGGTGTTCTCCGAAGGTCCGCGCGCAGACCTGACCGATGATATCCGTGCAGCGCAGCGCCGCGACGGTGGCGAGAACGACAGCCCGAGCCGCAACCTGTCCCGGTGGCTGGATGCGCTTGCGGATGAAACTGCTGGCGGGCTGGATGTCCGGCAAATCTGGCGCACCGACCGGATGGGCCGCGGCGGGGACCAGATCCCGTTCCTCGAAAAAGGCTATCCGGCTATCCGCTTTTCCGTCGCGGTGGAAGATTACGATCACCAGCATCAGGATTTGCGCATCGAAGATGGCATAACCTATGGCGACACGCCGGACGAGATGAACTTCCCCTATCTGGCCAAGGTCACCCAGCTCAATGTCCGCGCGCTGGACCGGTTGGCCCGCACGCCACTGCCCCCTGCGCCGGTTGCGGAGGCGGCGGTGCAGACCTTTACCTCGCTCACATGGGACGAAGTGCCCGGCGCGATCAACTATACGATCTGGAAACGGCGGACCGATATGCCTGCATGGGAGGCAGAGGCGGTGATCGAGAATGTGGTCGCAACCAGCGCCAATCTGGAGGGCGTCCGCGGCGATGACTGGTTCTTCGGCGTCAGCGCGCATGGCGCGGATGGTTCGATGAGCCCGATTGCCAGCGCGGTGCCGGGCGGTGCGTTCACCCCGCTGGCCGAAGCCATGAATTGATTTTCCTTGGAAGCTATTGATTGCCCGTACGCCCTGCAGGCTGCATAGGATAGGCATGTCCAAACCACCCCACAAATCCGCCCCCCGCAAGGCCCGCCCGCAGCATGCAGCTGGCAGAAATCCCCACCAGGGCATGCCTTCGCCCGCCCAGATCATCGAGTTTATCCAGACCGCCGACGGGGTCGCGGGAAAGCGCGAGATTGCCAAGGCATTCGGTCTCAAGGGGCAGGAAAAGATCGTGCTGAAGAAATTGCTCAAGGATATGGCCGAAGAAGGCCTGATCGACGGGCGCAAGACGGCCTATCACAGGCTTGGCGGCGTGCCCAAGGTCACCGTATTGCGCGTGGTCGAGATCGAGGATGGCGAGCCGTTTGCCATTCCCGACAGCTGGCAGCCCGACGATGCGGTACCGCCGCCGCGCCTGCGCGTGATCGAAGCGAAAAAGGGCGGCGCACGCCAGGCCGCCTTGCGCATTGGTGACCGTATCCTGGCGCGGACCGAGGAAACCGGTGGCGGCTGGCGGGCCCATGTCATGAAGAAATTGCCTGCCAGGACCGAAGGCATGATGGGCGTTGTGGAACTGGACGCCAAGGGCAAGGCATGGCTCGCCCCGGTCGATAAGCGCGTGCGGCAATCCAGCGCGATTGCCGACCTTGGCGGCGCGAAGGAAGGCCAGTTGGTCATGGCCGAACCGGCGGGCAAATCGCCGCGTTCCGGCGTGAATGTGATCGAAGTGCTGGGCGATCCACTGGCACCGAAAAGCTTCAGCCTGATTGCGATCTCCAAACACGGCATTCCCAATGTTTTCGGCGATGACACCCTGGCGGAGGCCGAACTGGCGGCGAAACTGCCGGTTAATGCCGAAACCCGGGAGGATTTGCGGCATCTACCGATCGTGGCGATCGACCCCGCCGATGCGCGCGATCACGATGATGCAATCTGGGCCGAGCCTGACGGGAAGGGCGGGTTCCGCGCGCTGGTGGCGATTGCCGATGTATCCTATTACGTCCGCCCCAGCGGCGCGCTCGACCGAGAGGCGCGCAAGCGCGGCAATTCGGTCTATTTCCCCGACCGCGTGGTTCCCATGCTGCCTGAAATTCTCAGCGCCGATGTGTGTTCGTTGCGGCAGGGCGAAGACCGCGCTGCAATGGCCTGTCACATGGAAATTTCCGGCGAAGGCAAGATCACCAGCTGGCGTTTCACCCGCGCGATTGTTCGGATCGATGAAGTCATCGCCTATGAAGATGCGCAGGAACGGATCGACAGCGACAAGGCGGCCGATAACCTCGCCAATCTGTGGCAATGCTGGAAAGTTCTGGCCGATGCCCGCGCAAAGCGTGACCCGCTCGAACTGGACTTGCCTGAACGGCGGGTAATGCTGGACGATCAGGGCAAGATTGCCGAGATCGCCATTCGCGAACGGCTGGACGCGCACCGGGTGGTCGAAGAATTCATGATTTCAGCCAACGTGGCCGCTGCCAAGGCGCTGGAAAGCAAGACTGCGCCAGTGGTCTACCGCGTGCATGAAGTGCCAAGCCGGGAAAAGCTGGTCGCATTGCGCGAATATCTGGAAACATTCGGCAAGAAATTGGCGCTGGGGCAAGTCATCACCCCATCACTGTTCAACCGGATGCTGAAAGACGTTACCGACGAATCCGAAAAAGCGCAGGTGATGGAAGCGGTCTTGCGCAGCCAGACGCAGGCCTATTACGGCCCCAACAATGCAGGGCATTTCGGCCTGTCGCTGGGTTCCTACGCCCATTTCACTTCCCCCATCCGCCGCTATTCGGACCTGTTGGTACATCGATCGCTGGTGGACGCGTTCAAGCTGGAACAGCCCAAGCCAAAATCATCCCTGCCGCCGCTGTCGGGGCTGTCCGAGCGGGACCGCGATGATCTGTCGAAGATTTCGGAGGCAATCAGCGGGACGGAACGCCGTGCTATGGAGGCTGAGCGCGATACTATCGATCGGTACGTCGCCGCATGGCTTTCGGCGCGGGTTGGCGAAACCTTTGAAACCCGCATCACCGGCGTTCAGAGCTTCGGCTTCTTCGCCACCATCGTGGGGCTGGGGGGTGACGGCCTGGTGCCCGTTTCGACACTGGGTTCGGATTATTACAATTACGACGAATCCGCGCGCGCACTGGTTGGCGAACGATCAGGCACCAGGTTCGATACCGGCCAGAAACTGGAGCTGATCCTGGCGGAGGCAAATCCGCTGACCGGGGCGCTCAAATTCCAGCTGCCGGAAACGGATGGTCAGGCGATCGAACCACGGGGCAATCGCTCAGGCCCAAAGCGCGCCGGTGATGCTGGTGGAAAAGGGCCGAAAACAGGCAAATTCCGTAGTGGGCCTCGCGGCCGCCCCGGCAATATCCGCCATCAGGGCCGCACCAAAAAACGCTAGGCCAGGCGGTCGATATCCTCCGCCGAAAATGAACCGGGCACGATATATAGCGGGCAGGGCAGCGAACCTGCATGGGCGGAAAAATGCGAGATTAGGGGGTTTGAGCCCCCTTCGCTGGTTGCACCAAGTACCAATGCCGCCACTTCGGGATGTTCGGCGAGATATTCCTTGATGACTGCCTGGCCCGATCCGGTCCGCACCGCGATATTAGGCATTTTCCCGCTTTCGGAAAACAGGCTGCCGGCTGCGCTGCTGGCCATGACTTCTGCACGGTCATAGGCCTCCTGCTCGATGGTCGCCTGGACCCCGCCGAACGCGTTGAAATTCTGTTTTGCGACCAGCGCCAGAATATGCACGGAGCCGCCACTGGCAGCTGCCCGGCGCGACGCAAAGCGCAGCGCAACGCGCGCCTCGTCCGTCTCGTCCATGATCACCAGATAGACCCGCATTCGAATTCTCCCTTGCCGAACTATCCGATGAAAACGTATTCGGTGCAAGAACCTTGCCCGCTGGCGGCAAATTGGCCAGAGGTTATCCAGCCCAATTTACAGGATCCGTAGATCACCCATGCCAACACCGATCAAGATGCCCGCCCTGTCCCCCACCATGGAAGAAGGCACGCTCGCACGCTGGCTCGTCAAAGTTGGCGACAAGGTCAGTTCCGGTGACATCATGGCCGAGATTGAAACCGACAAGGCGACAATGGAATTCGAAGCGGTTGACGAAGGTACGATCGTCAGCATTGATGTCAGCGAAGGCTCCGAAGGTGTGAAGGTCGGGACTGTTATTGCAACGCTCGCCGGGGAAGATGAAGATGTTTCGGAAGCCGCCGCAGCGGCTCCTGCCCCAGCGAAATCCGAAGAAAAACCCACTCCCGCAGCGGCACCTGCCGCAGCCCCGGCACCTGACCCAACACCGGCGCCTGACTCAACACCGGCGCCAAGCCCTGCGCCCGCGCCATCAGGGGACCGGATCATCGCTTCTCCTCTGGCAAAACGTATTGCCGGGCAAAAGGGCATCGATCTGGCGGGGGTGACCGGATCGGGCCCCAATGGCCGGATTGTAAAGGCGGATGTCGAAGGTAGCCAAGCAGGTGCGCCAGCTGGCGTGACCGCCGCACCATCCCCCACCGAAGCCGCCTCTGTCCCGTCGGCGAAAATCCCCGATTTCGGCATTCCTTTCGAAGCGGTAAAGCTCAACAATATCCGTAAAACCATCGCGCGCCGCCTGACAGAGGCAAAGCAGACGATCCCGCATATTTACCTCACGCTTGATGTCCGGCTCGACGCGCTGCTCAAACTGCGCGGCGAACTCAACGCGGCGCTCGAATCGCAAGGCATTAAACTGTCGGTGAACGATCTGCTGATCAAGGGATTGGCCAAGGCGCTGTTGCAGGTTCCATCCTGCAATGTCAGCTTTGCAGGCGATGAATTGCGCAAATATTCGCGCGCTGATATTTCGGTAGCGGTTGCCGCGCCGTCCGGCCTGATCACACCGATCATCGTAGATGCCGGCAGCAAGTCGATCTCCGCGATTTCCACCGAGATGAAGGAATTGGCCGGCAAGGCGCGTGACGGCAAATTGCAGCCGCATGAATATCAGGGCGGCACCGCCAGCCTGTCCAACCTCGGCATGTTCGGGATCAAGCAATTCGACGCCGTGATCAACCCGCCGCAAGCGATGATTCTGGCCGTCGGCGCGGGCGAAAAACGACCGGCAGTGGTCGATGGCGCCTTGTCTGTCGCCACAGTGATGAGTGCCACCGGCAGTTTCGACCACCGCGCCATTGACGGGGCGGACGGCGCGCAATTGATGCAGGCATTCCAGCAGATTGTGGAGAATCCACTCGGATTGGTGGCGTGAAGCGAGTGGGCCTGACAGCGTTTGCCGCCATCGCGGTGCTGGTGCTGGCCAGTGCCCCGTCCGCACACCCGGTCGAAGAACCCGTCCGAACTCCTTTGGTCGGCCTTGAGGGGCCTGAAACGGATGCCTGCCCCGGTATCGGCCGGGTCAACGGTCTCGAACCGCGCAAGGGCAATCTGTTGCGCGTTCGCGCAGAGGCCAATGAAGTTGCCAAGGTGACCGATGAACTTGCGGTGTCCACATTGGTCTGGCTGTGCGAAGCGGACGAGGAATGGCAAGGGATTGTCTTTCCCAAAGGCGAATTCCAGGAATTGGGCGATTGCCGCGTCAGCAGCGCACTCGCCAAACCCGAACCCTATGCCGGCCCCTGTCAATTCGGCTGGGTAGAGGCGAAATACGTCGAACTTGTTGCGGGTTAAGCTGCACGGTGCCGTTCAATTGCCAAAGGAGTGCAAATGGCTTCCCAATATGATGTGATCGTTCTTGGATCCGGCCCCGGCGGCTATGTCGCGGCGATCCGCTGCGCACAGCTGGGTCTGAAGACCGCGATTGTGGAGCGGGAGAATCTGGGCGGCGTCTGTCTCAATTGGGGTTGTATCCCGACCAAGGCACTGCTGCGTTCGGCGGAAATTTTCCATTATATGCAGAATGCCAAGGATTACGGTCTGGCGGCCAAGGAAATCGAGGCTGACCTGGATGCAGTGGTCAAGCGTTCGCGCGGCGTGGCCAAGCAGCTGAGCCAAGGCATTGCGCATCTGATGAAGAAGAACAAGATTACCGTCCATATGGGCGAGGGAACCCTCAAGAACGCCAACACGCTGGAAGTAAAGGGCGAAAAGGGCGCCGAGACCCTGACCGCCAAGCATGTCATCGTGGCTACCGGTGCCCGCGCGCGGGATCTTCCGTTCGCGCCGGCCGACGGCAAACGCATCTGGACCTATCGCCACGCAATGGTTCCGCCAGAAATGCCCACCAAGCTGCTGGTTATCGGCTCAGGCGCAATCGGGATAGAATTTGCCAGTTTTTACAACGATATGGGCGCGGAAGTTACTATTGTTGAAATGCTCGATCGGATCGTGCCGGTGGAAGATGCGGACGTTTCCACCTTCCTGCAGAAATCGCTGACCAAGCAGGGGATGGATATCCGCACCGCGACCGGGCTCGAAGATCTGAAGGGCACTGCGAAGGGCGTTACCGCGAAGATCAAGAATAAAGATGGAAAGGTCACCACAGAAGAATTCAGCCACGCCATCGTCGCCATCGGGATCCAGCCCAATACCGAGAATATCGGGTTGGACGGCGCCGGTGTCAAAATGGACCGCGGCTTTATCCAGATCGACGGCTATGGCCGCACCGGCACCAAGGGCCTGTGGGCCATCGGTGACTGTGTCCCGGGCCCATGGCTGGCGCACAAGGCCAGCCACGAAGGTGTCACCGCAGCCGAAGCAATCGCGCAGGAAATGGGCAACAAGGACGTCCACCCCCATCCGCTCGACCGCAATGCCATCCCCGGCTGCACCTATTGCCACCCCCAGGTCGCCAGCGTCGGCCTGACGGAAGCCAGGGCGAAAGAAGCTGGCCACGAGGTCAAGATCGGCAATTTCCCCTTCATTGGTAATGGCAAGGCGATTGCATTGGGCGAGGCAGAAGGCTTCATCAAGACAGTGTTCGACGCAAAGACCGGCGAACTGCTCGGCGCGCATATGGTTGGTGCAGAGGTTACGGAACTGATCCAGGGCTACACAGTCGGGAAAGTTCTGGAAACGACCGAGACCGAACTGATGGGCACAATCTTCCCGCATCCCACCCTGAGCGAAATGATGCATGAAAGCGTCCTGTCCGCTTACGGCAGGGCCCTGCATATTTAGTCGATATTTTTCAGGCGGTTCTGCTTGGCGGACAGGGTGGGATTCGAACCCACGGTGGGCTTTCACCCACGCTGGTTTTCAAGACCAGTGCATTCAACCGCTCTGCCACCTGTCCGCTCGGGAAAGGGCGCTAGCGTGCCAAAGTCGATTTGTCATCCCGGCAATTGCAATCAATTGACGGCATCGCGCCAAAAATCGTACGAACTGCCTGTGAAAACCATGAACAGTCATTGGCGATTCATAATGGCTGTGACATCAGGCCAAGATGTTTCTTAGAAGTATCTTCCTCGTCTGCGCGGCGATCGTTCTGGGTGTGCCGACTGCGCCCACAGAGGTTCATAGCCAGGAATTGTCGTTCGACGCCTACCTGCAATTGCTGATGGCGCGGGCCAGGTCGGAAGGCGTCAGCGAACCCACCATCAACCGGATGACAGCCGGACTTTCCCCCAATATGCGCGTGATCGAACTGGATCGGGCGCAGCCGGGCACGCCGAGTGCCGATGGGGGGTATCCGCCGATTGCCCCCTATCTATCGCGCCATGTGGACAATGCACGGATTACTGGCGGGCGCAGGGCCTATGCCGAATCGCGTAACATCACGCGTAATATCGAGCAGAAATACGGCGTCCCGGCGGAAATCATCATCGCGATTTGGGGGCATGAGACCAATTACGGCAGCTACACAGGCAATTTCGACTTGTCCCGTTCGCTCGCAACGCTCGCCTGGGAAGGCCGTCGCCGCGAAATGTTCGCGAATGAATGGATTGCGCTGGCGAAAATCGCGGATCGGGGCTTCGCCCGCTCCACCATGGTTGGCAGCTGGGCCGGCGCGTTCGGCAACCCGCAATTCCTGCCAAGCGTCTATCTGCGCCTGGCAGTTGATGGCGACGGGGATGGCAATGCAGACATCTGGAACAGCCGTGCGGACACTCTCCATTCGATCGCCAATTATTTTCGCGATGCCGGATGGCGTACTGGCCAACCATGGGGCGTGCGCGCCACCGTGCCAGGCAATCTTGACCGGGCAGCGATCGAAAGCAAATTGACGTCACCCGTGTGTGCCCGGGTCCATGAACGCCACAGCCAGTGGAAGACCGTTCGTGAATGGCGCGCGCTGGGAATTCAACCGCAAAAATATCTAGCCGATGACGTCATGACATCATTTTTCCAGCCCGATGGGCCGGGAAAACCTGCATGGCTCTTAACCGCAAATTATAGGGTTATCCTCGAATATAACTGCTCGAATTATTACGCCATGAGCGTGGGATTGCTTGCAGATGAGATTAACCAATAAAACCAGCCGCCCGGCCATAAGGCAGGTCAGCCGCTGCGCGATAGCCATCGGATTACTCGCAGCCTTGGGCGGATGCGGGCGCGGCGGGGATAGTTCGGCGGCGGTGGCATCGACCGGCAATGGCGGGGCCTGGATATCGGGAACGGGGCCAGCTGGCGATTATCCGGTCATACTGGGTGAACCCTTTGTGGTGGATGGCACACGCTACACGCCGGTTGATACCATGAGCTATGACGAAGTCGGCTATGCCGCGTCCGATACATTTGGCGGCGCGGCGATAATTGCGGCGCACAAAACCCTGCCATTGCCCAGCTATATCGAAATTACCTCACTGGTTACCGGCAAGACCATTCTCGCGCGGGTCGAACGCCGTGGTCCCATGACCAGCGAAAGGTTGGTTGCGATATCACCGGGTGCACAGGCGCAATTGGGCATCGGTGAGGGCGACCCGGTACGTGTGCGCCGGGTCAACCCGCCTGAGGCGGAACGGGCCAGGCTGCGCAAGGGAGAGGCCGCGCCAGAGCGCATGGAAACGCCCCAATCACTGGTTGCCGTCCTGAAGCGAAAATTGCCGGAACGCGGCTCTGCCGACCTTGGCCTGCCTGCTAAGGCGCGCGCCGCGCCGTCGGCACCGGTTCCCGTCGAGGTTCCGCCATCGGCAGCCGCAGCGTCAGCTGTGACGCAGCACATAGAGCCAATTTCGGATCCAGTGGTCCCCGCCGCTTCTGCTGGTAAGTTCATCATCCAGGCAGCCACGTTTTCAAACCAGCTCAGCGCAGAAAAGGTCGCATCATCGCTCGGCGGCTTTGTCCTGCCGGCGGGCAAATATTTCCGAGTCCGCATCGGCCCGTTCACCAGTCGTGGACAGGCCGATGCAGCGCTCGCCAAGGCGCGCGAGGCAGGGTATAGCGATGCCATAGTAACAACAGCAGGCTGATCCGCCGGTTCGCACCCGGTGACGGGAGCGAATTTGAAAATTTTTCCTAGAATTCTGGCTTTATTGGCAATACCAATCCTGGCACTTTCACCGCTTGGCTATGCGGATGCGGTGGACAGGCCCGCCGCCGTATATGCCGTGCCCCCCGCCGAGTTGGCGCCGATCGCCCTGCTTGTAGACCTCAATTCGGGCCAGGAGTTGATGGCGCGCGATGCCGACCGCCGGTTTGTGCCCGCATCGATCACCAAGGTGATGACATTGTTCGTTGCATTCGAGCTGATGGACAGCGGCAAGCTTTCACCTGATATGATTTTCACCATGCGGCCGGAAACCTACGCGGAATGGCACAACAAGGGTTCGCGCATGTTCCTGCCGCGCGATGTGAGGGTATCGGTGGACGATTTGCTGATCGGGATCGCATCGGTATCAGCCAATGACGGTTCCGTTGTGCTGGCCGAAGGTGCGGCAGGATCAGTGGATATTTGGATCCAGCAAATGAACGCCAAGGCCCGTGAACTGGGTATGGGCAACAGCCATTTCGGCACACCAAACGGTTGGATGGACGAAGGCCGGACCTACACAAGTGCGCGTGATCTGGTTACCCTGGCCCGCGCCATGATCACCCGCCACCCCGAAAAATACGCCCGCTACATCGGGCGAAAAGGCTTCGTTTACAATGGGTACGCCCAGCGCAATCATGACCCGATGATCGGGGTTGTGGAAGGCGCGGACGGAATGAAGACAGGCTACACCAACGAGGCCGGTTACGGATATCTGGGTACAGCCATGCGTGACGGGCGCCGTTTGGTGATGGTTGTCGCCGCCAGCAATAACGGGCGTGACCGAAAGATTGCGGCGCGCGAATTGATCGAATGGGGCTTCAGCCGGTTTGAGGCCCGCTCGCTGTTTTCTGCAGGCGCCATTGTCGGCACGGCAGACGTTCAGAACGGGATGCGGTCGGAGGTCGCGTTGGTAGCGCCCGCCGCCATCAAAGCGACGTTCCCGGCGGGCAGGCAAGGCCCGGTCAAACTGACCATCCATTATGAAGGTCCGCTGGAAGCCCCTATTCGGCAAGGTGAGCGTATCGCCCAGCTGGAAATCGAAGTTGACGGCCTGCCGCCATCCCGCGTGCCCCTGGTGACGGCTGCCGCGGTCGAAAAAGCCGGTGTGTGGCGGCGATTGGTGAATGGATTGATGGGGATATTTGCGTGAAGCGGGGTATGTTCATCGCGCTGGAAGGTGGGGAGGGGACGGGTAAATCAACCCAGGCCCGTTTGCTGGCCGCTGCGCTGGAGGCACTCGGGCGCAATGTCGTGGTGACGCGTGAACCCGGCGGAACTGCGGGCGCAGAGGCAATCCGCGGCCTGCTGCTGTCACCGCCCGGCGAAGGATGGGGGCCGCGCGCCGAAGCACTGCTGTTCGCCGCCGCGAGGTCCGATCATGTCGAGAAATTGATCCGGCCCGCGCTGATCGCAGGAAACTGGGTCGTTTGCGACAGATTCCTCG
>JAGXGU010000093.1 GCA_024636575.1 Altererythrobacter sp. | reverse complement strand
GTGCGCAAACGGGCGGCGATGCAGGCATACCGCGAATGGATGCCGGTTTCGGACGAGCCATGGGCCAGCTATGATCTCGGCCAGCTTGCCACGATCTTCCGGCTGGAAACACGTCTGACCGGGCGCAGCAAGCCGTTTGATCTGGCCGAAATCGTTAAAGGGACGGAAAGCGATCCGGCCCGATTGACCGCTGCGCTGGAAGCATTCCGTGACGGTGCGTGGCGCGATCCGGCGCGGGGGTTGATGGGCGATGTGCAGGAGGCGTGGCTCTATGCCGGGCTCAAGCAATCACGCAGCGCGGGCAAGGTCTGGCAAGTGTTGGCGCAGCAAGTGGTGATGTCGAGCATGACCCTGTCGCTGCCGGTCACAGAAGTCATTTTGAGCAGCCTGCCCGATTATATCCGCGGCCGGCTGAAAGTGGCGCTGGCCACCAATGAGGCGGGACTGCCGTTCAATATGGATGCCTGGGACGGTTATCCCGCAGCGCGCGAACGGTTGCTGGCCGCTGCGCAGGAAGCCGGGGCAAATCTGGTGGTGCTGGCGGGTGACAGCCATAATGGCTGGGCCTCGAATCTTGATAATCAGGGCGCAGCAGCGGGTATCGAATTCGCCGGACATTCGGTGGCATCGCCGGGCGCGGAAGCCTATCTGCCGTGGATCAAGCCGCAGGATCTGGCGGCGCAGCAAGTGGCGACCAACCGCCAATTGCAATGGGCCGATACCGGCCAGCGAGGCTATATGGCGGTTGAACTGACCCCGGCGCGGGCGACGACGGACTATCATTTCCTGCAAGGTATCCGCACCCGTTCGACCGCGCTGGCCGGTTCCAAACGGATTACCAGCAACGCGGGCAGCCAGAAACTCGACCTCGGTTGAAGAATTGAAAACTGGCTGCTAGAGAATGCCCATGACGAAGGCACGCATCACGCTTGTGACCACTACCACCGGGTTCACCCCGGGGGGCTTGGTCGCGGCCTGACACGCCCGCCCATGCCATCCGGGTTCGGGTGGCAAGGCGTCAATCTCCCGAACCTGATTACTATCCTGACGCCGAGACTTCCGGTGTGCGCGCCATTGTGCCATTGGCACTGGCAGACAAGGTGAGATAAATTCAATGAGTGAAATGCTGAAGATCAGTCTGCCCGATGGATCGGTACGCGAAATGCCCCGCGGATCCACGCCCGCAGATGTCGCTGCGGCAATTGGCCCGGGGCTGGCGAAGGCTGCACTGGCGGCCCGCGTGGACGGCGAGGTGCGCGATATCATGCGCCCGTTTGACGGCGATACCGCGCTCGAACTGATCACTTCGCGGGACGAGGCTGACGCGCTGGAACTGGTGCGGCACGATTATGCCCATGTCCTGGCCGAAGCGGTCCAGGCGCTGTGGCCCGGGACGCAGATCACCTTCGGCCCATCGACCGATGACGGGTTCTATTACGACGTGATGGCCCCGGCGGGGCGCGAACCCTTCGGCATGGATGATCTGCCCGCAATCGAAGAGAAAATGCGCGAGATCATCAAGGCGGACAAGCCGCTGACGCGCGAAGTGTGGAGCCGCGCGGCGCTGATCGACAAATGGCAGGCCGATGGCGAAAATTTCAAGGCCGAATGGGCACAGGAACTGCCCGAAGGCGAAGAGCTGACGGTTTACCGCAGTGGTGACGACTGGCTGGATATGTGCCGCGGCCCGCATCTGGCCAGCACCGGAAAGCTCGACCCCCAGGCGTTCAAGCTGATGCGCGTGGCGGGTGCCTATTGGCGCGGCGACCAGAAGAACGCGCAGCTGACGCGCATCTATGGCACCGGCTGGCTGAACAAGAAACAGCTGAATGAGCACCTCGTGCGGCTGGAAGAAGCCGCCAAGCGCGACCACCGCAAGCTGGGCCGCGAGATGGATCTGTTCCATCTGCAGGAAGAAGCCCACGGCAGCGTGTTCTGGCATCCCAAGGGCTACAAGATCTGGCGCGAGCTGGAGGCCTATATGCGCCGGATGATGGATGGCGGCGGATACCGCGAAATCAAGACTCCGCAGGTGATGGACGCGCGCCAGTGGGAACAGTCCGGCCATTGGGGCAAATACCGCGCGAATATGTTCGTCATCCCCGACGAAGTGCCCAATACGGAGGAGGAAGGGCCGGTGATCAGCGGCGATGCGCAATGGATGGCGCTGAAACCGATGAACTGCCCGGCGCATGTGCTGGTGTTCAAGCAAGGCATCACATCCTACCGCGATCTTCCGGTCCGGCTGGGGGAGATGGGCTGCTGCCACCGCAACGAACCGCACGGCGCGCTCCACGGATTGATGCGGGTGCGCCAGTTCACGCAGGACGATGCGCATATCTTCTGCACCGAAGAACAGGTGATCGCCGAAGTGCGCCAGTTCTGTCAGCTCGCCAGCCGGGTTTACAAGGATCTCGGCTTTGAAAAATTCGCGGTCAAGCTGGCCACGCGCCCCGATGAACGCTTCGGAAGCGATGCCGATTGGGACAAGGCAGAGGGCGAACTGCGTAACGCCGTGATCGAAGCCGGCATGGCGACGGAGGAATTCGGCTGGGAGGAGCTTCCGGGTGAAGGCGCGTTCTATGCGCCCAAGCTGGAATGGCACCTGACCGACGCGATCGGCCGGACATGGCAGGTCGGCACGATCCAGTCCGACCGCGTGCTGCCCGAACGGCTGGACGCGCATTATGTCGGCGAAGATGGGGAACGCCACCGCCCGGTGATGCTGCACCGGGCGATCTTCGGATCCTACGAACGCTTCATCGGCATCCTGATCGAAAACTACGCCGGAAAACTGCCGCTGTGGCTGGCCCCGGTGCAGGCGGTGGTGGCCACCATCGTGTCCGACGCGGACGATTATGCACAAACGGTACTGGCGAAATTGCAGGCGGCGGGCCTGCGCGCCGAAATCGACGTGCGGAACGAGAAGATCAATTACAAGGTGCGGGACCATTCGGTGAAGAAAGTCCCGCATTTGCTGGTGGTCGGCAACCGCGAGGCGGAAGAAGGCACCGTTGCGATCCGCACATTGGGGCAGCAGCAGCAGAGATTCCTGTCCGTGGACGAAGCGATTGCGATGCTGAAGGCAGAGGCAACCGCGCCCGATTTGCGTCCGGATTCGCCAGCGTCAGAAGAGGCTTGATCTTATCTTGCTGGCGGGCCTGAACCCGGAACAGATCGCGCTGATGGTGGCGGCGGCGCTGGCCGCTGCTTTTGTGCGCGGATTGTCCGGTTTCGGCATGGCAATCCTGCTGGTGCCGGTCCTCGGGCTGGTCATTTCGCCGCAATCGGCGGTGGTGACCAGCAATCTGCTCGCGCTGCTGATCGGTCTGGTTGGCCTGCGAAAAGTGATCGGCCATAGCGAGGCTTCGGCGAAGCCGATTGCGGCGCTCGCGATGCTGGCCACGCCGCTGGGGCTATGGGCCTTGTCGGTCACCGATCCGGCACTGGCGCGGTTCCTGATTGCGATGGTGGCTATTGCCGCCTTCGTGATCGTGCTGCTGCCCAAACGCGCGGAGACTTTTCGGCCGCATGCCCTGGAAACTGGCGGCACAGGTGTGGCAGCAGGGGTGCTGACGGGATTTGCCGGAATGCCCGGCCCGCCGGTGATCCCCTATTATCTGCGCCGCGCGATTGCCCCGCAAACCGCCCGCGCATCGATGATGGCGATCTTTCTGGCAACCTCCATCGCGGGATCGCTGGCCGCGCTGGCGCTGGGGTTGATGGAGGTAAAGGACGCGGTGCTGGCCGCCATCCTGTTCCCCGCGATCCTGATCGGAAACGCGCTCGGCGGCCTCGCTTTCGGCAAGGTCAGCCCGGCGCTATGGCGAAGTTTTGCAGGATTGGTGCTGGGCGCGGCCGCAGTGGGCGCGCTGGTGAAGCTGGTTTAGTTCAGAAACTCAGGGCGGGAAAAAACGGCCCAGCCATGATCAGCGCCGCAGCGCAGCCGGCCACGATCACTCTGCGAAGCGCCTCCAACGGAGAAACCTCAACGCTGCGCGCAAATGCAAGTGCCTGTGCCATGGCAGCCCTTGTCGGCGATAAGCGCTAACGAAGCGTTAAAGCGGGGTGGGCGGTTGGCAATTTGCTCTGTTCGCTAACGACGACAGAGCGGACGTTGGCAGGCCGGAGGTATTTTGCCACAAGAGGCAATGCTAGGAAAACGTCTGAGTCGAACAAGGTTGTTTCTGCTGGTGATTCTCGCCGCGATATTGGTCATTTATGCGGCCCGCTTTGCTTCAATGCAGTTCTGGGCAACCGAAAATCCAGATGCGCCAGACCTGATGGATTTCACCCTAGAAGTTTATGGGGAACCCGGCGGAGTTGAATTCGAAGAGAATTCAAACCCGATCCTTCCAATGTTCGAACCGGAAACTGGTGAATGGAGACTAGACGGGGAGCGTCTTTACGACTTTGCTTCGCTTGTTCAAGGCCTCGAAGTCGGCCCCCACGGAAGCAGCCCTTTTGTGGTCGCTAACCTTCCAGAGAGTGCAACAGTAGATGTGTACCGAAAAGCAATCGCATCACTTGCGGCACAAGGTATCTGCCGCGTCGGTATCTATTCGCCTGCTCCGTCACCGAGCCAACCAAGTCGCAATACAACAACCCACTATTTGTCGCGCAAGGGCGATACATCAGTTTATCATGTGTTGAATGTGAAGCAGAATTCGGGCGCCTCGGAGCCATGTAGGAATCGTTTCCCTGCTTGGCCTTGAACTATCTCCGTTTTCCACCCCATTTCTGACACTTCCACGCCCATTGCGATGCAAGTGAACACCGAATAGCTAGCCCACCGGCAACTGCTGGCTGGCGCGGTGGAAGCCGCCGCCGCCCGCCAGTACGGCATCTGCGGGCAGGCCAATGGTGGCGCGGCCTGCAAACAGTTCGGCGATGGCTGCGACGCCGTCCGCATCGTGCGGCGAGCCGAAGGTCGGGACCACTACCAGATGGGTAGTGATGGCGAAATTGGCGTAGCTGGCCGGTTCGATCCGTCCGTCCCGCTCTATTCTGCCCGGTGAAGGGATTTCCCTGACGGTGACGCCAAATGCCGCTGTGCGGCGCCTGGCATCGGCGTAGATCGCGGCATTGGGGTCGTCCGCCCCGGTGGCTCGCGGCAGCACCAACACGCCGGGCGACACGAAGCGCGCGAGGTTATCGACATGGCCGTCGGTATGGTCGTTGATCAGTCCGTCGCCCAGCCACAGCACCCGCTCAAAGCCGAGATCGCGGGCCAGGCGCTGCTCGATATTCTCGCGGGTCAGGCCCGGATTGCGATTGGGATTGAGCAGGCATTGCTCGGTGGTCACTGCCAGCCCGGCGCCGTCGCCGTCCACCGCGCCGCCTTCCAG
>JAGXGU010000092.1 GCA_024636575.1 Altererythrobacter sp. | reverse complement strand
GATCCATCAATTACGGAAAAATGAATGTCCTTCTTGTCCCGATTATTTGGCACAGAGCCCGATCCCAAGGAAGCGTTTCGTCCGCTGTGGCAGCGCATCGTCGAGTTGGCGCGGGAACCGGAATGGTACAGGGATTGCGGCGTTCCCGACACAGTCGACGGCCGCTATGACATGATCACCACTGTGCTCGCGGTGGTTTTGATCCGGATGGAAAAATCACCCGAACTGATGACGCCATCGGTGCATCTGACCGAATTGTTCGTCGATGATATGGACGGGCAATTGCGTGAACAGGGCATCGGTGATCCTGCGTTGGGCAAACATATGGGCAGGATGATGTCGGCCATGGGCGGGCGGTTGGGCGCATTTCGTGATGCCTTTGCCGCCGACCGGACATCTGTTGAGTCCGCAATTGCGCGCAACCTCACCCTGCACCAGGGGATCACCCCGGCGGCACTGGCATTGCGGCTGGAGGGGTTGCACGCGCAGCTCGAAACGCTTGGCCCTGCAGCGATACTCAATGCAGAGATTCCCCGATGAGCGACGGTCAGTGCGAATTCAGCCATATTGTCAAATTGCACCAGATTACCGACCGGCCATTGATACTGGAACCGAGCAAGGCGGAAATGGCCGCCCTGGCAGTCCGGTTCGGCCTGGGCGCGGTGCACCGATTGAAGGCGGAAGTAACCTTGGCGGCTGATGGTACGATGGTGACTGCAAACGGCCGGCTGCTGGCGGACGTATTGCAGAATTGCGCAGTTTCGGGCGAAGAATTCCCGGTTCATATCGACGAAACGCTGGCATTCCGCTTCGTACCGGAAACCAACATGCCAACGCAGGAAGATGTCGAACTGCAAGCGGAAGACTGCGATGAAATCTTTTACGGCGGCGAGAGTTTCGATCTGGGTGAAGCGGTCGCGCAGGGTTTGGGACTGGCGATCGACCCCTTTGCTCGCGGACCCAATGCAGAGACCGCCCGGCAGCAAGCCGGGATCCTCGATGAAGACACTCCCAGCGGACCTTTTGCCGCCTTGGCCGCGCTCAAAAAAGATTAAGGAGTGCGGTCAGCACCCGTTCGATCAGAACGGAATATCATCGTCGAGATCATCGTAGTTGGATCCGCCGCCCGAACCGCCGCCGGCATTCCCGCCGCTAGAACCGCCGGAACCGCCACCCTGATTCCAACCGCCGCCGGATTCGCCTGACCCGCCGCCCTGGTTATAATTGCCGCCGCCGCTTTGGCCGCCGCCGCCCTGACCGCCGCCGGGGCTGTCGAGCATGGTCAGCGTACCATTGAAGCCGCGTAAAACGATTTCGGTCGAATAGCGGTCATTTCCCTGGGCATCCTGCCATTTGCGGGTTTGCAACTGGCCTTCGATGTAGACCTTGCTGCCCTTGCGCAGAAAGCGTTCGGCCACGCTGACCAGCCCTTCGGAAAAAATTGCGACGGTGTGCCATTCGGTCTTTTCCTGGCGTTCACCGGTGTTCTTGTCTTTCCATTGTTCCGACGTTGCAATCCGTAAATTGCACACCTTTCCGCCATTCTGGAAAGATTTTACTTCAGGATCGGCGCCCAAATTCCCGATCAGCATTACTTTATTGAGGCTGCCCGCCATATCGTCTTGTTCCTATCTAGAGGCCCAGCGCGGTCGCGGACCAGAATGTGATTCCCGCGAATACGTAGGCCAATGCGAATAGATATGCCAACATGAAGGCAGGCCATTTCCACCCGTTTGTTTCGCGCCGGGCGACAGCGATGGTCGAAAGGCATTGCGGCGCGAACACAAACCACGCCAGGAATGCAAGCGCGGTCGGCAGGCTCCAACGGGCGGTAATCTGGTCGCGCAATGCCTGTTCGGTTTGCAGCTCATCATCGGAATCGACGGCGTAGGTGGTCGCCAAAGAGGCAACCGCCACTTCGCGCGCGGCCATCGCGGGTACCAGTGCCAAAGTCATCTCCCGGTTAAAACCGATCGGCGCGAACGCGACATGCAGCCCGCTGGCGACATGGCCTGCGAAAGATGCGTCGAGCTGGCTTTCACCCGGACCGGCCTTGGGAAATGTGAGGAGCAACCACAGAACCACCGTTGCCGCGAAAATGATCGTCCCGGCGCGGCGCAGGAACACCCAAGCCCGCTGCCACAGGCCAATCGCCAGATCGCGCAGGCGCGGCATTTGATAGCGCGGCAATTCCATGATGAAACCGCTTGCCTGCCCGGCAGTAACCGATCGGCGCAGCACCAGCGCGACCACCATCGCCCCGACAATACCCGCTACATAGAGTGCAAACAGCACCAGCCCTTGCAAGCCTACAGCACCCCAGACTTTCACATTGGGAATGACCGCCGCGATGACCACACCGTAAACCGGAAGGCGCGCAGAACAGGTCATCAGCGGGGCTATCAGGATCGTGGTCAGACGGTCCTTGGGATCGGCAATGCTGCGGGTCGCCATGATGCCGGGAATGGCGCAGGCAAAGCTGGACAGCAGGGGAATGAAGCTGCGGCCTGACAGGCCGACACCGGCCATCATCCGGTCCATGATGAAGGCCGCGCGGGCCATGTATCCGGTCGCTTCCATCACCAGGATGAAGGCAAACAGGATGATGATCTGCGGCAGGAAGACTACGACCGAACCAACCCCGGCGATCACTCCCTCGGTCAGGAAATCGCGAAACAGGCCCGCGGGAAGAATTACCATGACCATATCTGACAACCAGCCCGCAACGCCTTCCAATGCATCGGCGAAGGGCGTGGCCCAGGCGAACACCGCCTGAAATATCACGAACAGCAGGGCAAACAGGATCGGCGGGCCCAACCACGGGTGGAGCAATATCTTGTCGAGCCCGGTATGAAACTGGCGAGTCGCACTGACCGACAGGATCGCCGCCTTGGCGATGTTGCGTGCGGCCAAGCGGCGTTCGGGCAAAGTCAGATGCGGCCGCGGATGGGCGCTGCTGTCCGCCTCGAAATTCGCCTCTGCCACGGCGATGGCTGCAATCAATTCCGTCAGACCCTTGCGGCGCACGGCCACGGTCGGAACCACCGGCACGCCCAAGGCTTCTCCCAGAGCGTCCGGATCGAGCGTCAGCCCGTCTCGCTGCGCCAAATCGACCATGTTCAGCGCCACGACCGTGGGGCGGCCGAGTTCGATGACTTCCTGTGCGAATACCAGATGCTGTTCCAGATTGGCCGCATCCAGCACCAACACCATCACATCGGGCTGAACCTCACCCGCGAATTCGCCGTGCACCAAGGCGCGCGTGACTTCTTCATCGGGGCTGGTCGCATCGAAGGAATAGCTGCCCGGCAGGTCGATCAGTTCGACCGGAACACCATCGGGCATCATCAGCCGGCCCGCTTTGCGTTCTACAGTCACACCGGGATAATTGGCGATTTTCTGGCGGGCACCGGTCAGCGCATTGAACAATGCGCTTTTTCCGGCATTGGGATTGCCGACCAGAGCCGCCTTGCGCAGCCGGGCAATTACGGGTGCATTCATAGCGGTTCGACCGACATTGCGGCGGCATGTACCCGGCGAATCGCAATCGTCATCCTGCCGATCACAATTGCAAGCGGGTCTTTTCCGCCAAATATGCCCCGATGGGCAATGGTGATCTGGGTGCCCCGATCGATGCCAAGGGCGCGCAAACGCTTGCCTTCTTCAGGTGCGATTGCTGACCAATCTACGGATATGATCCGGGCAGGCGCACCGCGTTCAAGAGCTTCGAGTTTCATACCGCTGCGCTGCCAGAGCATAAGTGCAATTGCAACTAATTCTCAATAGTCTTTAGCGCGCGGGATAACGCAAGCGGCCGAGCAGGCGGGTCAGGCTGAAACTATCGCGGTCGGAATTCAACAATCTGGCCTTGGCCTTTTCGAATTTCATCACGCCATCGATCCGGCGGGCCAGAAACGCCCTGGTATCAGCCTTGCCTTCGCTATCGTCGCCCACAAATACGGCCAAGGTCGCGCCGTAAATACCGGCCAGGATCGTGCGTTTGGTGTAGTGGTTATAATCGGTCGCAATATCCCCTGCGAGCCGCCACATGATATCCGCGCTGTGCCAGCCGATCTTCAGCGCGCGCGCGGCATTTTGCGGCATGGCCATCACCGCCAGCGCCCGCCGCAAGGCTTCTTCCAGCCCGACAACGGCATCCAGCCGGAACTGGATCAGGCTGCGGATGCGTTCGCGGATCGGCATTCTGGCCAGCGCGTCTTTCGGCAATGCCTCTGCCATATCTGCATCAATCGTTTCGATCCAGGCGGCGATCATGTCCATCGCGCCGCCGGGAAATGCCAGCGCGGCGACATCGGGATCGATCGCCAGATCATTCGCGGCGGCCGCCACCGCGTCACCGCTCCAGCCGTCGAAAATTGCGGCCTCGGCAACGGTGGGCGCCATCGCCAGCCGCAATTCATCCAGCGTCAGATCAGAAAAATTGGTCATTCAGAAGCTTGGCCCATAAGAGTTCTGGGGTTTCTTGACCTTACGATCTTCGTCCGACCGTTCGATCTCGTCCAGCAACCTGCTGTTGCCGTCCAGCCGGGCATACTCGCGCGCAGTCCGGCCCGAATTATCGCTCCGGTCGGCATTCGCCCCATTGGCAAGCAACAGCCGAGTCAAGATGAAGTCGCGCCGCAAGACCGCGGAAATCAGAGGGGTTTCGCCGGTACTGTTGGCCACATCGATACTTGCGCCAGCTTTCAGCAGGGCTTCTGCCCCTTCGACATAGCCGAGGCTGGTGGCAACTTGCAAAGGAGTGACGCCGTTCTTGTCAGCGATATTCGGATTGGCACCTTTTTCCGTAAGGAAGCGGATCCACAATTCGTCCCGCCGCTGGGTAACAATATGCAGCGCAGATTCGCCCGTGGTTTTATCCCGCGCATTTATCACCGATCCATTGGTGGCTTCGAGCACCTTGTTGACTTCGCCCCCGTCACGATCCTTGACCGCTTTCAGAAATTCAAAGCCGGACGAGAAAAATTGCGCCGCCACCGGAGTTGCGGCAATCCCGGTGACGAGCAAGCCGATCATCACAATCGGGGCAAGAAATGCGTTGCGGAAAACGGCTTTCGCCAACGTTCCATCTCCAATATTTTTGTTTCGAGGCAGAGTCGCCTCTTGCTCACTACCGGTTAGCAGAGCATGAACCAGCACGCTATGCCACACACATTCAAATATGTCTTCACCGCAACGATTTCTGCCCTCTCCCTGTCACTGGCGGGCTGCAATTCGCCTGGCGGTCCACCGATCGAGGAAGCGCCGCTATATGGCGCCACCATTGGCGGACCGTTCGAACTAACCGGGGCGGAGGGCAAAACTGTCCGCTGGTCCGATTTCGATGGGCAGTACCGGATCGTCTATTTCGGCTTCACCTATTGCCCGGATATCTGCCCGACCGACGTCCAGCGCATATCGCAAGGCTTGCGCAAGTTCGAACAGGAGGAACCTGGCTTGGGCGCGAAGGTCCAGCCGATCTTCATCACCATCGATCCGGAAAGAGATACCGCGGCGGTGGTCGCGGAATTCATCGCGAATTTCCACCCGCGCCTGATCGGACTGACCGGCACCCCGGATCAGATCAAGGCGGCAGCGGATGCTTTCCGCGTATTCTATTCCAAGGGTGAAACGCCCGAAAGCGGCAATTACCTGATGGAACATTCCGCCATCACCTATCTGTTCGGGCCGGACGGGAAGCCGATAGCCACACTGCCAACCGATCTGGGCGCTGATGCTGTTGCCGAAGAACTGGCCAAGTGGGTAAGGTGAACCAGTGAGCGAGGCGATGCGCGAAAAATTCTGGGAATTGCCGCTGGCGCAATTGACCCGGGCCGAGTGGGAGGCCCTGTGCGATGGTTGCGGACGCTGCTGCCTGCACAAGATCGAGGATCCCGATACCGGCCAGGTCGAACATACCAATGTGGCGTGCAAATTGCTCGACACCGGCACCGCGCAGTGCCGCGATTACCGCAACCGCAAGGCCTTCGTGCCTGATTGCCTACGGCTGACCCTGAAGATTGTCGGCGATGTTCCATGGCTGCCCGATAGCTGCGCCTACCGATTGCGCCATGAAGGAAAGCCGCTGCGCGATTGGCATTACCTTATTTCAGGAGACCGCGACGCTGTGCTGTATGCGGGTGTTTCAGTGGCTGGCCGGGTGGTCAGTGAAAATGTTTCCGGTCCGCTCGAACATCATATCGTCGAGTGGGAAACACCATGAAGCTGGACTTGCCCCGATGCTAGACTGGCCCCGATGCTAGACTGGTTGCGCCGCGATCATCAGGAACCAACGGTCGAGGTAAACGGCGTTGCCCTGCCGATTGCGATCAAGCGGCATCCGACTGCCAAGAGGGTGGTGCTGCGGATTGCGCCCGATGGCAGCGAGGCCCGGGTTACCCTGCCGCGCTGGGGGCGCACCGCAGACGCATTGGAATTCGCCAATTCCCGTGCCGATTGGCTCGCCCGCCAGATTGAATCCCTGCCCAGGGCCGCCGCGCCGGTCGCAGGGGGCAACCTGCGCTATTGCGGTCGTGACCTGATAATCGACTGGCAGCCGGGGGCTAAACGCAAGCCGGTACTTTACCGCGACCGGTTGCAGATCGGCGGTCCGGAAGAAAACCTCGGGCCCCGCCTGCAGCGCTGGCTGGAACGGGAAGCACTGCAATTGCTGGGCGAAGATCTGGTGCAATTTTGCGCGGCAGCCGGGGTTACGGTTCCCGACATTCGCCTTTCCCGCGCCCAGCGCCGCTGGGGCAGCTGTTCAAGCAGCGGCACCGTGCGGATCAATTGGCGGCTAGTCCAGGCACCGGACAATGTTCGGCGCTCCGTTGTGGCCCACGAAGTCGCCCATTTGCTGCATTTCGACCACGGGCCGGAATTCCACGCAGCACTTGGTCGGATATTCGACGGCGATCTACCTGCTGCCAATTGCTGGCTGAAGCGTGAAGGACGCGCGCTCTACGCGGTCTTCGGGTGAGATAGGGGTTTACCCTTACGCTAAATTAACCTTGGTCCGGCATAGCGGATCAATGATCAGATTGATCTCCATCCTTATCGGCGCGGCTCTGCTGGCGTTTCTGCCTGCCGAGCCAGTCGCAGCGCAGGGGCGATGCAATTTCTGCGAGACAAATCCGCCGCCGCGCGGCGAAGGCGGAGGACGCCCGAATAACGGCAACGGGAACAATGCTCAAATCGACCTTTCCATTGAAAGCGACATAAATTTCGGCCGGTTGGTAATGATCGGCGACGGCATCGGCCGCGTGCTGGTGGATCTGCAGACCGGTGCGAAGACAGTAGTGGGCAATCTCGATGATCTGGGCGGGATGGCGGTGCAAGGCCGGGCAATCATTCGCGGCCGGCCGATGCAGGCGATCCGGGTGAATTTTCCCTCCAGTGTGATCATGCGAGACCCCGCTGGCGGCCAGGCTGAATTGCGGGATTTCATCAGTGACCTCGGCCCATTACCCAGACTGAATGCCGCCGGGACACTGGAATTTCATTTTACCGGGACACTATATACCGACGTTGCTGTGGCCATTGGCGGCAATTTGCGCGGACGGGTCCCGATCCAGGTTGCCTATGACTGATCGGTAAAGCGCAACTTCGCGATCAGCACTGGCGAAATCGCCGCTCAATCGCTATCTTGCCCCCATGGGTATGATCAACCGTTTTAACCCCACCCCAGGGGCGCTCGATTTCTGGCACGAATTCAGGAAGCCGAATCCTTACCGGTGGCCCATTCTTGGCGTCTCTGCCTTGATGACATTCGTCCTGATGTACACGATCACCGGCGAAACCATGCTGGCCCAACCTGCTCCGCCCAAGGTGACCTACATCGCCAGTTTCCCGGCGGACCGGAGCGACGCAGAGATCATCGCGTCCAACATCGAAAACCAGAAAAATCAGGATGCGGTTGCGGCGCTGCTCGAACAGGGGGAGGAACGCAAACGCGAACTGTACCGAGCCCTTGGCCGGGCGTCGGGAATGGATGTCGATGAAATCGACCGCGCAGCCGCCAAGGAGCGTGCCGAGATCGAGGCGGAGGAAAACGCCCGCAAGGCAGAAATCCGCCGCCGTGCAGGCTTGCCAGAAGAAGGCATCAGCGAAGCCGCGCTGAGAGCGCGCGCAGCCGGCGAGGATATCGTTCCGCAATCTGACACGACGGACGCCCCGGTTGCAACGCCGGCGCAGTGACGCAGACTGGCTTGCCGCCGCCGCGCGGCTGGCAGTAAGGGCGCGCCCGCTGAGCAGCCCAAACCCCGGTGTGGCGGCAATCCTGGTCAAGGATAATGCAGTTG
>JAGXGU010000091.1 GCA_024636575.1 Altererythrobacter sp. | reverse complement strand
TGATGTCGCGCCCAGCAACATCTCCAAGCGTATCAACGTCTCGAATATTAACCTTATTAACTTCAGTTTTGTTTCGCTGCCTATTGATCCGAATGCCGATCAACGCGCCTCCAGCAACTACAACTGCAATCACAACTAGAGCAATAATTTCGACATCCATGGTGCACCCCCAGCAATTGTCAGAAATATAAGTCTTTTGAACATATGGTCGATAGCGCTGAAATCGCAAGAAAAATCACGATTTCATTTACATATTTAGACAATTTCTCTCCCCCATCCCCATCCTCCGACAGGCTCAGGATGAGCGCAAACTCACTCCTCCCCCATCCGCAGCGCAGCAATAAACGCTTCCTGCGGAATGCTCACATTGCCATATTCGCGCATCTTGGCCTTGCCCTTCTTCTGCTTGTCGAGCAGCTTCTTCTTGCGCGAAATATCGCCGCCATAACATTTGGCGGTCACATCCTTGCGCATCGCGGCGATGGTCTCGCGGGCGATGACTTTGCCGCCGATGGCTGCCTGGACCGGGATCTTGAACAGGTGGCGGGGGATGAGGTCTTTCAGGCGTTCGCACATACCTCGGCCCCGAGCTTCAGCAACATCGCGGTGCACGATCATGCTGAGCGCGTCGACCGCCTCGCCGTTCACCAGGATGCTCATCTTCACCAGATCGCCTTCGCGCAGGCCAATCTGTTCGTAATCAAAACTGGCATATCCGCGGCTGATGCTTTTCAACCGGTCGTAGAAATCGAACACCACTTCGTTCAGCGGCAATTCGTAGGTCACCTGCGCCCGTCCGCCAACATAGGTCAGGTCCAGCTGAATACCGCGCCGGTCCTGGCACAGTTTCAGGATGGAGCCGAGATATTCGTCCGGCGTGTAGATGGTCGCCTTGATCCACGGTTCGTCGATCTGATCGATCCGACTGGGATCGGGATAATCCGCCGGGTTGTGCAGCATCATTTCCTGCGCCGGGTCGGTCCGTGATTTGTTGAGCTGGATCCGGTAGACCACTGATGGCGCGGTGGTGATCAGGTCCATGTCGTATTCGCGGGTCAGCCGTTCCTGGATAATCTCCAGATGCAGCAGCCCGAGGAACCCGCAGCGGAAGCCGAAGCCGAGGGCCGCGCTGCTTTCCGTCTCGAAACTGAAGCTGGCGTCGTTCAGCCGCAGTTTGCCGATGCTGTCGCGCAGTTTCTCGAAATCCGCCGCGTCGACCGGGAACATGCCGCAGAACACCACCGGCTGGACTTCCTTGAAACCCGCCAATGCCTCGACCGCACCGTTCTTGACCGTGGTGATGGTATCGCCGACCTTGGCCTGGGCGACTTCCTTGATCTGGGCGGTGATGAAGCCGATTTCGCCCGCTGCGAGTTCTGCGACCTGTTCGATCTTGGGGCTCATGAAACCGACGCGGTCGATCAGATGGTCGGTGCCGCCAGCCATGAACTTGACATGCAGGCCCTTGCGGATGGTGCCGGCGATGACCCGCACCAGAATGACCACGCCGAGGTAGGGATCGTACCAGCTGTCGACCAGCATGGCCTTCAACGGGGCGTCGCGGTCGCCCTTGGGCGGGGGGATCTTGGTGACGATGGCTTCGAGCACTTCGGCGATGCCGATGCCGGATTTGGCGCTGGCGAGCACGGCTTCCGATGCGTCGATGCCGATGATGTCCTCGATTTCGGTGCGGACTTTCTCCGGCTCGGCGGCGGGCAGGTCGATCTTGTTGATGACGGGGACGATTTCGTGGTCGTGTTCGATCGACTGATAGACGTTGGCGAGCGTCTGCGCCTCCACCCCCTGCGCGGCGTCCACCACCAGCAGCGCACCCTCGCACGCGGCGAGGGAGCGGGAGACTTCGTAAGCAAAGTCGACGTGGCCGGGGGTGTCCATCAGATTGAGCTGGTAGGTCTCGCCATCCTGCGCGGTGTAGTTGAGGCGGACCGTCTGGGCCTTGATGGTGATCCCGCGCTCCTTCTCGATATCCATGTTATCGAGGACCTGCGCGGACATCTCGCGCTCGGTCAGGCCGCCGGTGAACTGGATCAACCGGTCCGCCAGCGTGGATTTGCCGTGATCGATATGCGCGATAATCGAAAAATTTCTGATTTTGGATAGTTCGGTCATGGTCCGCCGGTGCAATTGAAATTGGTATTGATGAATACCTCGCCCTGCCCCTTAGCGGCGCTTCACCGTGCTGTCAGCAAGTAGCTTGCATTCTTGGGCCTGATTAGGATTTGGGGCGAAGCACGTTGACATTTTGAGCCCAAGCCGGCTTGGCGAACCAGTTTATTCGCATCCGCGCCGGCAAGCGCAGGTGGACGCTCCCCCTTGATGCTTTCGTTCCCTACAGACCTCTCCTGAAATCGTCTGATTTGGCGGTCAATTTTGAACAAGTTTTGAATGCTCTGCCAGCATATTCATCGCCATTCGTCCACACCTTGCCAATCTGCGGTGTCCGGTGCATGACATCAAACAATAGCCACGCAACTGGCTCACGGGGATGTAGGATGAACGATCGCAAGACGCTGGAAAACGAAGCAGCGCAATCAACCACAGCTTTGGGCCCGATGATCGGCCTGGCACGGGAAGACTTTATCGGAGCAGTGGCGCTATTATTGCGGGAAACTGCATCTGATCCGGCCCGCAGCCTGAAACATGCCCGCAGCATGGGTGAAGACATGGTCAAGATCATGACCGGAAATTCGGATTTGGCTCCTGACCCGAAGGACAAGCGGTTCAAAGACCCGGCGTGGCAATATAATCCGTTTTTCCGTGCCGGTGCGCAATATTACCTCGCCGTGCAAAAGGGCATGAGCAACTGGTTGAGCGATCTCGATCTGGACGATCTTGAACGCGACCGGGCCAATTTCATTTCGAATATCATCATTGACGGGTTGGCGCCCACCAACACCCTGATGGGAAACCCGACTGCCCAGAAACGACTGATCGACAGCGGCGGCATGAGCCTGATCAAGGGCTTAAAGAATGCCTATGAAGACATGGTCCATAACAAGGGAATGGTCAGCCAGGTCGACAAACGCCCGTTCAAGCTGGGCGAAAATATCGCGATCTCAAAGGGATCGGTGGTGCTGCGGACCGAGATGATGGAATTGGTGCATTATGCGCCAACCACGGATGAGGTTTACGAGATCCCGCAGCTGACCATCCCGCCGCAGATCAACAAGATGTACATCAACGACCTCAGCCCCGATAAATCGGTGGTCAAATGGCAGGTCGATAATGGCATCCAGACATTCGTGATCAGCTGGCGCAATCCGACTAAGGAACAGGGCCATTGGGACATGGCGGATTATATCCATTCCTGCCGCGAGGCTATGGATGCGGTTTCGGCCATCACGGGATCGAAGAAAGTCAATGTTTCGGCCGGTTGTTCGGGCGGGCAGACAGCAGCGATGCTGGCCAGCAGGATGTCTGCAGACAAGGATACGCTGCTTGGTGCGCTGACCCTGATGGTCTGCGTGCTGCACCCGAAACAGAACGACATCGAGGCAGGATCGCTGGTGAGCGAGAACGGCATGCAACTCGCCCGTCGCCGCGCTGCCAAGAAGGGGGTCATCAAGGGAGACGATCTCGCCCGCGGATTTGCCTGGCTCCGGCCGAACGATCTGATCTGGAATTATGTCATCAACAACTACCTGTTGGGTGAAGATCCACCGGCATTCGATGTCCTTTTCTGGAATGCCGATGCAACCAATTTGTCCGCCAGCCTGATGGGCGATTTCCTGACCATTTTCGAAACGCTTGCCTTCACCAAGAAGGGTGAGGTCGAGATGGTCGATCACAAGGTCGATCTCAGCAAAGTAACCAGCGATCTGTTCATTCTGGGCGGGGTCACCGATCATATCACCCCGTGGCAGGCATGCTATCGGTCCACCCAATTGTTTGGTTCGAAAGACGTGACTTTCGTGCTCAGCCAGGCGGGCCACATGCAGGCGATCCTGAATCCCCCGGGCAATCCCAAGGCGAAATATTTCAAGTCGAAAACCGCTGATCATCCACCTGCAAAGGTTGAAGATTGGCTGGCTGGCACAGAGGAAGTTTCCGGCAGCTGGTGGCCATTCTGGATGGAATGGGTTCAGGCCCGTTCAGGCAAGAAGAAAGCCGCATCGAAAAAGCTGGGCAATGCGAAGTATAAACCGCTAGACTCGGCACCCGGGTTGTATGTGCGCGAAGAACGCTGAGCATCCTGTCAAGATCAACGACCCAAGGAAATCTGTTTGACTGACGCCATGACCACTGCCGATATCTCGATGGAAAAGGTCGGCGGTCGCACCTTGCGAGTTGCCCGCTGGCGGCTCGACAAACCCAGCGACAATGCCCCGATCCTGTTCTTCAATGGTATTGGCGCAAATATCGAGGCAGTCGCCCCGCTGGCAGGGGCCCTGTCCGACCGCGGGTTTATCATGTTCGACATGCCCGGGGTGGGCAAATCGCCTGATCCGCTGGTTCCCTACAATCCGGCCACCATGACCTGGATCACGGCGCAATTGCTCGACCGGTTCGGACTGGACGAAGTCGATGTGATGGGGATCAGTTGGGGCGGCGCGATGGCGCAGCATTTTGCCCTGCAATATCCCGGTCGTACCAAGCGCCTCGTCCTGGTGGCGACCAGTGCGGGCATGCTGATGATGCCGGGCAATCCCGCCGCGCTGACCAAGATGGCCAATCCGCGCCGCTATCTCGACGCGAAATTCATGGCACAGCATTTCGAGACCCTGTACGGCGGCGCGCTGGGCGATTCATCTGGCAAGGGCGGCCACATGGCCCGTCTCACCCCGCCCAGCCCGCGCGGCTACACGTACCAGCTGATCGCAATGCTTGGCTGGAGCAGTGCGCCTGCCCTGCCCTTCATGAAGAAGGATACGTTGATCCTGATGGGTGACGAGGACCAGATCGTACCGCTGCTGAACGGCAAATTCCTCAATATGCTGATCCCCAACAGCGAATTGGTGGTGATGGAGGGGGGCGGCCATCTGTTCCTGCTCAGCCACAAGGAAGAAAGCATCGCGGCAATCCGCACGTTCCTTGATCCTCCGGAATCAACTGGCAGCGTGGTGGAGCATAAAAGGGCTGCCTGATGCGTCACATCGCCATTATTGGATCGGGCCCCGCAGGCTATTACACGGCGGAAGCTGCGCAGAAACAATGGGGCGATGATGTGCAGGTCGATGTGTTCGACCGGCTGCCGGTTCCCTATGGCCTGATCCGCACCGGCGTTGCCCCTGATCACCAGTCGATCAAGGGCGTTTCGCGCCGTTACGAAAAGACCGCGCTGTCGGACAATGTTCGCTTCGTCGGCAATGTCTCGATCGGCGAAGATCTGACCATCGCTGACTTGCGCGAATTATACGATGCGGTCGTGCTGGCAACCGGTGCGCCGAATGACAGGGATCTTGGGCTGCCGGGCGAGGATCTTGGCAATGTATTCGGCAGCGCGGAATTTGTCGGCTGGTATAATGGCCACCCGCAGTTTGCGGGCCTTGCTCCGGACCTGTCTGGCAAGCACGCCGTAGTGATCGGGATGGGCAATGTCGCATTGGACGTGGCGCGCATACTGGCCAAGGCCGAGGAGGAGTTTGCCGGAAGCGACATTGTCAGTCACGCGCTGGACGCATTGCGGGGATCGGGGATCGAGAAGATCACTATTGTCGCCCGCCGCGGCCCGCATCAGGTGGCCATGACCCCTAAGGAACTGGGCGAATTGGCCCACCTTAGCCGCGCCACGCCAAGGGTCGATCCGGAAGATTTGCCAGACGAGGCAGAGGACGCAATTCTCGAGCCAGGATTGCGCAAATCCGTCGCCCATCTACGCAGCTTCGCAGCCATTCCCGAAAACATCCATGCCGATGCCAGGATCGAGATCTATTTCGATCTGTACGCCAGTCCTGTTGCTTTCCATGGCGATGGCAAGGTCTCGGGGCTGGAGGTTGAGCGGACCAAGGTCGAAACCGGCCGCGCCATCGGCACTGGCGAAACCTACATCATCCCCGCCGATCTGGTGGTTACCGCTATCGGATACCGCACATCGCCCATCCCCGACGTTCCGTTTGACGAACGGATGGGCCGGTTCGCCAATGATGAAGGGCGAATCCTGACGGGCCTTTACTGTGTCGGCTGGGCGCGGCGCGGACCGAGCGGTACGATCGGGACCAACCGGCCCGATGGCTACAGCGTGATCGAAAAGATCGCCGAGGACATGGACAGCGGCAAGCTGGGCCGTGCGGGCAAGAAAGGCCGCGCCGGCTTCGACGAACTGGCCTCCGCTCGCGGGATGGACATTGTGACGTTCCGCGACTGGAAAAAGATCGAAGAGGCAGAAACGGCCGCCGCCCGCGATGGCTCGCCGCGCGAAAAATTCGTCGACGTAGAAGCAATGATCCGGGCCAGAACATAGGTAAACGATTCTGGACTCGTGAGCTCCATTATGGCGCCTTCATGCCCGGAGAAGAGGAACCAAGACCATGCGAGCATTCGACCTGATCATTCGCGGCGGGACCATTGTGGATGGAACCGGCACGCAGCGCTTCACCGGTGATGTTGCGGTGAAAGACGGCTTGATCGCGCAGGTCGGCGTAGTCAGCGGCGATGCAGCGCATGAAATTGACGCGGCTGGCTTGATCGTGACGCCCGGTTTTGTCGACATACACACCCATTACGATGGGCAGGCCACCTGGGATCAGGAAATGGCCCCATCCAGCTGGCACGGCGTAACGACGGTCGTGATGGGCAATTGCGGCGTCGGCTTCGCCCCCGCCCGCCCGGACCGCCATGAATGGCTGATCAATCTGATGGAAGGTGTCGAGGACATCCCCGGCACCGCGCTGGCCGAAGGGATGACCTGGGATTGGGAGACGTTCCCCGAATATCTCGACACGCTGGAAAAACTCCCCCGCACCGTGGATGTCGGCACCCATGTGCCGCACGGCGCAGTACGCGCCTACGTGCTGGGTGACCGCGAACAACCCGGCGCTGTCCCCACGGCGGAAGATCTGGCGCAGATGGCTGCCATTGTCGAAGAAGGCATTCATGCTGGCGCCCTTGGCTTTTCCACCAGCCGCACCGTGCTGCACAAGTCAGTGGACGGGGAATTGGTGCCTGGCACCACCGCCACTGCCGAAGAGTTGGTTACTATTGGCCGCGCCATGGGCCGTGCGGGTCACGGTGTGTTTGAAATGGCCAGTGATCTCAAACGAGAATGGAACGAGTTCGAATGGATGGGCAACCTCAGCCGCGAGACCGGCCTGCCCGTGACCTTCGCCGCGCTGCAGTCCATCGCCAAAGAAATGCCGCTGGAGGAACAGATTTCCGAAATGCGCGCCCAGAACGACAATGGTGCCCACATCGTCGCGCAGATCGCATTGCGCGGCAATGGCATCATCATGGCGTGGCAGGGGACGGTTCACCCGTTCGTTTACCGGCCAAGCTGGCAGGGAATCAAGGCATTGCCATGGGCGCAGCAAAAGGCAAAATTGCTCGATCCGGTCTTCAAGGCGCAGCTCTTGTCGGAGGCAAATGACTATTCCCAGGCGCCGCAGGATATCCTGCCGGTGGTGATGGTAATCACCCAGGGCTGGGCGCTGCAATATGAAATGGACCCGGATTTCGATTATGAACCGGAAGCCAGCGCCAGCGTGAATGCGCGCGGAAATGCGGCCGGGATCGACCCGCAGGAATATGCCTATGACATGCTGTGCGCGAATGACGGGACCGGCTTCATCTACCTGCCTATCCTCAATTATGCGGAGGGCAATCTCGATTTTCTGCACCCGCTGCAACATGCAGGCGATACGGTCAATTCGCTGTCCGATGGCGGCGCGCATTGCGGTACGATCTGCGATGCGGCCAGTCCGACCTTCATGCTCCAGCACTGGGTCCGTGACCGCAAACGCGGCGACCGGATCGCGCTGGAAAACGCGATCAAGCGGCAATGCCGGGATACCGCTCAGCTATACGGGCTGGAGGACCGCGGGGTGATTGCTCCGGGCTATCTCGCCGATCTCAACATCATCGACATGGATGCGATCAAGCTGGGCAAACCGTGGCTGGCCTTCGATTTGCCAGCGGGCGGCAAACGCTTGCTGCAACGGGCGGAAGGCTGCGTCGCCACGATCAAGGGCGGCGAGGTCACCTTCCGGGATGGCAAAT
>JAGXGU010000090.1 GCA_024636575.1 Altererythrobacter sp. | reverse complement strand
GCTGCGCAGAAATTCACCTGCGCGGCGTGCGGCAGCGGCTGTCAAAGGCGTCAGGAACATCGTGACGATGACCACCAGCAAGATGAACTGAGCAACCTCCTGATCGAGCAGCGCGAAGGAAAGGGCTGCCGCAATGACGACGAATGCGAATTCGCCGCCCTGGCTCATCAAGATCGCCGTTTCCGCAGCCACATCGCTGGGCAACCGGAAAGCCCGTGCCAGTCCGAACAGGATCAATGCCTTCAGGGTGAGCAGCCCGATAACCGAGAGCAGCACCCAACCGATGTCCGCCCACACGGCCAGAATGTCGAGACTCATGCCGACAGATATGAAGAAGAGCCCCAATAGCAGCCCTTTGAAAGGCTCTATGTCTGCAGCAATCTGATGGCGGTATTCGGTTCCGGCAAATAGCAATCCGGCCAGAAAGGCGCCCAGCGCCATCGACAGCCCCGCTTGCGCGGTCAACGCCGCTGTCGCGAGAATGAGCAGGACCACGGCCGCCATGAAGACCTCGCGGCTGCCTGTGCCCCCTGCAAAACGTAGCAGCGGCCTGACCACGATCCGGCCGACCAGAAAGATCAGGCCGATAACCAGGCCAGCTTCACCAATCGCCCTAAGTGCGGCAAGTCCGTAAGAGCCTTCGACAGTTGCGCCCGCGACACCGACAAAGAACAGGATCGGCACCACCGCCAGATCCTGCAGCAATAGTACGCCGAAGCTCGAACGGCCGGCGGGCGCATTGAGGCGGCGGCTTTCGGTCAGCAATTGCATGACCAATGCGGTGGAAGAAAGCGATAGGCAAAGACCGAAGATGATCGCCGCCACTAGCGTATTTCCGAAAGCATAGGCGATCAGACCGATGGCCAGCGCAGTGATCGTGACCTGCATCGTGCCAAGGCCAAACACCAATCGGCGCATACCCCATAATTGCGCAATCGAAAGCTCCAGCCCGATAGTGAAGAGCAGGAATATCACACCCAGTTCGGCAAATTGCCGCACGCCTTCCGTATCGGCAAAGACTATCACTCCTAGGATCGGCGTTTCGCCAACCAACCGGCCTATGCCGTAAGGACCGATAATTAGCCCCACGAACAGAAATCCCAATACAGCGCTGATGCCGAGTTTCTTGAACAGCGGCACAATCAGGCCCGCCGCGACAAGAAATATGATGATCTCGCGCAGATATGGGATTTCGGGATGCACTAGATATTCCTTGCCTTTTTGCTGAGGCCAATCGCGCTAATCGGCTCCATTGCCTGCCCCATACATGGTAATGAACGCTTCGAGACCGGCCAATTCGACACAACGTCCCGTCTCAAGTCCGGTTGCGGCGTATGTTAATCTGCAGGGACGGATTTAGTAACAGCCATTGGGCGAAAAAGCATATGCCGGAATAGAATTTTGTGAATCTCTGCAGACCGCCCCGTTCGCGACATTTGGAGTGGACGCGCCAAAAAACGAAATTGGGGTCCCGGGACTGCCTAATCCTGGTCCCGGCGAAAGACGCACCAGGTGAACCACTGGCTCGCCTCCCACGGGGTGAGGTGTTCTTCCCGCCAGTCCTCGACCAGTGTGAAGCCGCTGCCGATTGCGGCGGAGAGGGTTTCCGCATCGTATCGCTGCACTGGCAGGCCGCTACATTTCTCCGGGCCATCAAGGGCAAAGGTCGCCATGATCACCAGCCCGGCAGGTGCAATTGCGTTCAGCAAGGTGCGGCGATAGGCCGCGCGCTGATCCGGTTCGGTCAGGAAGTGGAACACGGCTCGGTCGTGCCATACATCGTAGCGCCTCGGCGGCTGCCACCCGGTGATGTCGGCAACCTCCCAATGGACCCTTGCCGCATTTTCCCCGAGCCTTTGTCTGGCGGCTGCAAGCGCCGATCCGGCGATGTCGATAACAGTCACGTCGTCCCAACCGCGCTGCAACAGCGCGTCGACGAGATTGGAGGCCCCGCCGCCCACATCAACGAAGGAAAACGATGATGGAACGTGGAGGCGCTCCAGGGCACGCAGGGTGGCTTCCGGTTCAGCCTGAAACCAGCTGACTTCCGAGGGAGTCTTTTGTGTGTAAACCTGTGTCCAGTGGTCTTGCTGGCGGGGGCGCATCGTCCGGGTCTCCTTGGCCGCTCATATCGTTTTCTTGCGGGCGTCTGCGGGCTTCAGGCAACAGCGATGTGCAACGCATTCCTTCCTGCATTCGTGACCGCAACCGAAAATTGCAAATTGCGCGGCATAGGTCCCGAACCGTCATCCTAGGTCAGTTTACCTGACGTTCCAGCCCTTCCCAATAGGGTGCGCGCAATTCGCGCCGAAGGACCTTGCCGGAGGGATTGCGCGGGAGTGCATCCAGGAAATCCACCGATTTCGGGCATTTGAACCCGGCAATCCTTTCGCGCGCATAGGCAATCACTTCAGCTTCGCCCAGACTGCTGCCGGGTTTGCGCACGATGATTGCCTTTACCGCTTCGCCCCATTTGGGGTCGGGCACGCCAATCACGGCGATGTCGGCAATCGCCGGATGGCCGTAGATCGCGCTTTCGACCTCGGCTGGATAGACATTCTCGCCCCCGCTGATGATCATGTCCTTGATCCGGTCCTGGATGAACAGATAGCCTTCTTCGTCCAGCATTCCGGCATCGCCGGTACGAAACCAGCCCCCGTCCAGCTTCGCCTTCGCAGTTTCTTCGGAGCGGTTCCAATATTCCAGCATTACACAGTCCGACCGGATGGCCACTTCGCCTGTGGTGCATGGCGGCAGCGGATCGAGATTGTCGCCCAGAATGCGGATCTCCACCCCTGGCAAGGCCTTGCCGGCGGACCGCATCACCTGTTCCCGCCCGGGCAGATGGTCTTCCGGGGCGAGCGAGATGATCGCGCCGTAGGTTTCAGTCAGGCCGTATAATTGCGCGAAATCGCAGCGCAGCCGGGATACGCCTTCTTTCAGCAGATCGAGCGGGATCGGGCTGGCGCCATAGGTCAGCCCGCGGATGGAGGAGAAATCCGCCCCTTCCGCTTCGGGATGGGCCAGCATGATACCCAGCGCAGCGGGGACCAGAAACAGCCATTTGACCTTATATTTGGCGACGTCGCGAATCATCAGCGCCGGATCAAATTCGGCATGGATGATCAGTTCCTGCCCGCCCAGCACCGCCCCGGTTGCGCCGCCGACCCCGGCGATATGACCGTAAGGCATTGCCATGATCAGCGAATCGCCCGGCGCGGCGCAATACCAGTAGATTTTTTCCGACTTCAACCGCGGGAGCAAGTTGGTCCCGTTGAAATTGCTCAGCACCACACCCTTCGGCTTGCCGGTGGTGCCCGATGTATAAAGCTGCAGAAAGGCATCGTGCCTCGCGATGGCGGCATCGATCGCATTGTCCGGTTGCTGGCCGCGCCAGGCGGCGAATTCGCTTTCCATGACCACCACCGGCCCGTTCCACGGCACGCCGACGAAGCCTTCTTCGATAAACAGCACTTTCGCGCCGCAATCCTGCAGGATGAAGTCCACTTCTGCGGGGGCGAGCCGCCAGATGATCGGCACCAGAACCACGCCCATGCGCGCCGCGCCGAGACACAATTCCACCGAATAATCGCTGTTCTTACCCAGATAGGCGATGCGGTCGCCCTTGGTCAGGCCCATCGCGGCCAGACCATTGGCAATTTGCGTGGCGTGCCGGTCGTATTCCGCGAAACTGGTCACCCGCGTGCCGAACCGCAGGGCAACCGCGCCCGCCCGTTCTACCGCGTGGTGCGCCAATGCTTCGCTGAAAGTCCAGCATTCCGTCTCGGTCATGATATTTCCAGCCCCCAAGATTCTAGTCGAAACCCCGTTCCAGAAAGTGCATGGCGCAGCCTGCCAATACGGCAGTGCCGCGGGGCAGGGCGCTTTCATCCACCATCATCCGGCTGGAATGGATACCGCAACACTGGCTCCAGTCCTCGCCGCTGGGGGCCACCCCCAGGAAGAACATTGCGCCCGGCACTTGTTCCAGCACATAAGAAAAATCTTCTGCCCCCATGATCGGCGTGGGCAAGTCTTTCCAGCTTTCCGCGCCCAGCACCTCATGCGTCACCGCGCGGCCCAGCGATACCGCGCGCCCGTCGCACAATGTGACGGGAAATCCCTCGGTGATCTCGACCTCTGCGGTGATACCGTGGCCGGCGGCAATCCCGCCGGCGGTTTCGCGCATCAGGCGTTGCACCAGATGCCGGTGTTCGCGTGACAATGTGCGCATGGTTCCGCGCAGGGTTGCGTGGTCAGGTATCACGTTATGCGCGGTGCCTGCATCCAGTCTGGTCACAGTAACCACGACTGCATCGGCGGCGTTGAAGCGGCGGGTGACCATCGCCTGCAGCGCGGTCACGATGGCGCAGGCCGCCGGGACCGGGTCCAGCGTATCATGCGGCATGGATGCATGTCCGCCGCGGCCCCGGATGGTAATCTCGAACTGGTCGGCAGCGGCCAGCAGCGCGCCGGGCTTGCCCGCGACAAGCCCGTGCGGCGCGTTGGGCATGATGTGCAGCGCGAAGGCGGCATCGGGCAAGGGATCGTCCGCGCGGGGGGAATTCTTGCCGCCCAGCAGGCCATCCTCCAGCATGAAGCGGGCGCCGTGATAGCCTTCCTCCCCCGGTTGGAACATGAACATGACTTCGCCGGCCAGATCAGCCTGACGCGACGCGAGCAGCTCCGCCGCGCCTACCAGCATGGCGGTGTGGGTATCATGGCCGCAGGCATGCATCCGCCCCTCGATGGTGGAGGCAAATTCGAGTCCCGTTTGTTCCGGCATCGGCAGCGCGTCCATATCGCCGCGCAGCAGCACCCGGCTTCTTCCGGGATGGCCGGGCCTTGCGCCTTTCAGCACCGCAACTTCGCCGGTGGTGGAGGGGCCGCAGCGCCATTCCAGCGGCAGATGCGCCAGCGCCGCGCGGACTTTCGCTTGGGTCAGCGGAGTATGCAGCCCCAGTTCCGGTTCGGCATGGATCGCGCGGCGCAGCGCGACGATGTTATCGGCGATTGCATGGGCGGAATCGAGCAGGTCGGCATTCGGCATCGGCGGATAGTAACGCATTAATTTGGCCCCGTCGCCCCCTATTGGCGGAGCGACAGGGCGCCCCGGAATCGATCCGCAGGACAGCAGCGTTATGGTTGGAATATATGTTCTGGAGCGGCCGGGCATTCCTTGCTAAGCGCAGCGGTGCCATGGCGCTCGCTAACCAAAATGTCCCGCCGTCAACCGCGAATCTGGAAGATGTGCCGACCACGGCCCCGCTCGTCGGGGTTATCTATAATCGCCACAGCCACCACAATCTGCGCAATGAAGGTGCCGCAAGCAGAGCGGTAAACGGCACCCTGCCGGATATGCCCCATGTGCTGGTAGCTCAGCCAGCAGGCAGCACCGATCTGCCTGCCATACTCACCGATTTCAAGGCGCGCGGGATCGAATTGCTGGTCATCAATGGCGGTGATGGCACGGTCCGTGATGTGCTGACTGCCGGTTTGCCGGTGTGGGGTGATGATTGGCCGGCGCTGGCGGTGCTGCCGCGCGGCAAGACCAACGCGCTGAATGTCGATCTGGGGGCGCCCGCACATTGGACACTCGCCGGGGTGCTCGCTGCGTTCGGCAATGGCCAACGCATCCGGCGGCGCGGGATTACGATGACCCCGATTTTCCCCGATTCCAGGCCCGCCGCGCTGATGGGATTTATTCTGGGCGCAGGGGCCTTCACGGCCGGGATCAAGGCGGGGCAGGACGCGCACCGCCTGGGCGCATTCAATAGCCTGGCGGTTGGTGTGACCACCGCATGGGGCGTGGCGCAGGCGCTGTTCGGGACGGTGAGGAACCGCTGGCGGCGCGGGATCGGTATGGAATTTCTGCTTGGGCCAGAACGTGAACCATTGCAGCACAGCGGGTTTGGTGATCCATCCAAGCGTTGGATAATGGTGGCCACAACCCTGAATCGCCTGCCGGTGAACATGAAATTGTTCGGCCCCTATCATGATGGCCTGCGCATGGTGGTAATGGACAAGGCACGCCGCCGCCTGCTGGCGATGATCCCGGCGGTTGTCGCGGGCAAGGCCCCTGCATGGGTTACGCGTGCAGGCGTGCACTTCGCCAAGGCCAGCGAGTTCGAAGTGACGCTGGATGACGAGTTCATCCTGGATGGCGAGACTTTCCCTGCGGGCCGGTACCATGTGGCAGAGGGACCGGAACTGTGCTTCGTCGTTCCGTGACCGGGTAGTTCGTGACTGGCCAGCTTTCGCACACCGGATTGGCCGGACGGATCAACGCCGGTCTGGCCGCGCCGGTCGATCCGGCGGTGGCTGAATTTGCTGCCCGGCTGGCGCGCGATGCGGGCGCGGCGGCGGCCCTGTTCTATGGTTCCAATTTACGCACCGGCTCGCTCGACGGGGTGCTTGATTTCTACCTGCTGATGCCGGGTCCGCAGCAGGAAAAGATCTGGCCCCGGGTTAGCTATCACGAATGGGAATATGCCGGGCAAACCCTGCGCGCGAAGGTCGCGGCGATGGCGCTGTCCACCTTTGCCGAAGCAGCCGGAGGCGCGCGCCGCGATACCACCATCTGGGCGCGGTTCGTGCAGCCCAGTGCGCTGGTGTGGCTGGCCGATGAAAGCCTGCGCGCGGGCGTGGCCGATGCAGTCGCCGCTGCCGCGTCCACTGCTGCGCGGCTGGCCGCAGCATTGGGGCCGGACAGCGGCACTGCCGAAGAATATTGGCAGGCGTTGTTCCGGGCGACCTACAAAGCCGAATTGCGGGTTGAAAAGCCGGGCCGGGAGGATTCCATCCTGTCGGTCAATCGGGACCATTTCGGCGGGTTGCTGCCCCTGGCGCTATCGGCTCAGGGCATCCCCTTTGGCCGTGATGGCGCCGTGATTACACCGCATCTGGAACCTGCGCAGCGCAAGAAAATCCTGCGCTGGTGGGCATCGCGGCGGCGCCTGGGCAAACCGCTCAACCTGCTGCGGCTGGTCAAGGCCACGGCCACATTCGAAGGCGCGGCGCGGTACGGCGCATGGAAACTCGAACGCCACACCGGGGTGGTGGTGGAGATGACCCCGTGGCGCGAAAAACACCCGCTGCTGGCCGCGCCGGGCGTCTTGTTCAAGCTATGGCGCCAGCGCCGCTGAAGCTGGCTTCAATTGGGTGTCCGGCCCTTCAGAAATACTTCATGTTGATGCTGATCGCGGTTACATTATCGCCGACGGAAAACGCGGTCTTCTTGTAGCTTGGCTTGCCCAGGTTGAAGATGTTGATGCTGGGGTTGTTGGACATGGCCCCGCCATCTTCGCGAATATCGGTCTTGCCATTGCCGTTGACATCGTGACGCACGGCGATGCCATAGGTCCCGCTTGATGGTACCGGCATGCAGAATGTCATCGAACCGCTTTTGGCGGGCACTTCTATCCGGGCGAGCCAGCGGCCGGATTCCAGCCAGTCAGCCTTGGTGCCATTATAGCTTTGCACGCGGATTTTGCCGGTCGATTGCTTGATGCCGTCGATTGTCACCTTGACTGCCGGCCCGGCACCGGGCGCACATTTGGCCATATTGTTGGCCAGAACCTGATTATATTGCGCGGCGGCCGGAACGGATATGGCCATCCCGCCAGCGGCCAGCGCAAGCGAGGTGAATTTCAGGACGTTCGGTAGTGTGGCATTGGTCATTATCATTAAAATCTTTCGTCAGTGGCTGCCGATTGGCAGCGCGCGGGCGGGCAGATTGGCAGCCTGATGGCTGACCCTGTGCCCCCAAGATACGCAGCGATAATGGCTTTGCCACCCTGAATTACCGCTGAATTGGGAAATCCATGGGCGTTCATCTGGCGGTCTGGTGTGGAAAAGCAACCCCGCGGTCCTTGCCCCGCCTATATCTGGCCCCTAACCGGATATTGAACCACCAGCCCACCGGTTTTCTTGAAAGAAGCGTTCCAATATGGCCCAACCGCTGATTTCACCCTCGATCCTGTCCGCCGATTTCGCCCGGTTGGGGGAGGAAGTGCGCAATATTGACGCCGCCGGGGCGGACTGGATCCATGTTGATGTGATGGACGGGCATTTCGTGCCCAACATTACCATTGGCCCCGATGTGGTGAAGGCGCTGCGCCCGCATACTGCCAAGGTGTTCGACGTGCATCTGATGATCAGCCCGATCGACGCCTATCTGGAGGCATTCGCCGACGCGGGGGCGGACATCATCACCGTCCATCCGGAGGCTGGCCCGCATATCCACCGGACGGTGCAGGCGATCAAGGGGCTGGGGAAACTCGCTGGTATCTCGCTCAATCCCGCCACCCCCGCCAAGATGCTGGATTATTTGATCGACGATATCGATCTGGTGCTGGTGATGAGCGTCAATCCCGGCTTTGGCGGGCAGAGCTTCATTCACAGCCAGCTGCGCAAGATCGAGGCGGTCCGCAAGATGATCGACAAGACCGGGCGCGACATTCGGCTGGAAGTGGACGGCGGGGTCAACCCCGAAACCGCGCGGCTCTGCGTCGATGCCGGGGCCGATGTGCTGGTGGCCGGTTCGGCGACATTCAAGGGCGGGCCGGATTGTTACGCCGCAAATATTGCCGCACTTCGCGGCCCTGACGGGATACAGACCTGATGGTCGGTGTGGTGGCACACGATCGGATACAGGATCAATCGGCCGCCGGGGGCGCAAGCGCAATGCCGCTTGATCATGATACAGAAGAAGCACTGGTTATTGCGCAGCAGGACGGGGATAGGCCGGACACGATTCTCGAACCAGGCAAATCGCTGGTTCTGAGCGATTTTTCGCCGCCTGCGCTGGGTACGGGGGAGCGGCTGATCCGCCTTGCCTACCGCCTTGGTGTGCCGTCTTCCACCCTGGCATCGCCTTTCAGAAAGCCTGCGCGCACGCGGATGCTGGCGACGGTGAATTGCCCGCTGGAGGGCGAGCGGATGGCGGGCGTTGCGTTGCGCATGGGGCATTTCCTGGTCCACGGGGTCAAGGCCCCGATCAGCCAGATGGATTTCTCGCCCAAGGCGCGCCTGACTCCGCCGTTCGAACGGGTGGTCCACGGTTTTGCCTGGCTGGGCGATCTGGCCGCCAGCGCCCCGCGCGAGGAATGTGTGCCGACGGCAGAACGGGTGCTGGCTGCATGGCTGGCCGCCAATGGCCCGGCCACCAAGGGTGCAGCTACCGGCGCAAAGGCTGGCATCGGCAAGGGCCCGGCATGGAATGTCGAACTCGTCGGCCACCGTTTGCTGAACTGGCTGGTATATGCGCCGCTGATTCTGTCGGGTCAGAATGAACAGGTCCGGTCCGCCGCGCTGGAGGCGATCACGCAAACCGCGCGCTGGCTGGACCGGAATGTTACGCATGGCGATGATGGATTGGGTGAAGTTGCCGGATGGTGCGGAATTACCGCTGCCGGGCTGCTGCTGCCCGATGGCAAGCCCCGCCGCCTGTTTGGCGAGGCCGGGCTGTTCCGCGCGCTAGGCGAATTGGTGGCCGATGATGGCGGCGTATTGTCGCGCAGCCCGATTGCCCAGATGGACGCGATCAGTCTGCTGGTGAAACTGGCTGCATGTTACCGCGCGGCGGGCCGCAATCCGCCCGAGGCGCTGGGCGCGATGCTGAACCTGCTGGTCCCCCCGCTACTCGCGCTGATGCATGGCGATGGCGGGTTGGGCAGTTGGCAGGGCGCAGGAGCGGTCACCGCAAACCGGATCGCCGCATTGATCGAGGCGAGCGGCGTGCGCACCCGTCCGCTCAAGGATATTCGCCAATGGGGTTATCAACGCCTGACCGGCGGCAAGACGATCCTGCAATTCGATGCCGCACCGCCGCCGCGTGCGCGCCATGCGCGGTCGGGCTGCGCATCCACCCTTGCGTTCGAGATGTCCTGCGCCGGACACCGGATCATCGTCAATTGCGGCGGCGCTACATTTGCCGGTGGCCAGACCCCGGTGCGGATCGAACAGGGGCTGCGCGCCACGGCTGCGCATTCCACACTTGCGCTCGACAATGTCAATTCCACCGCGGTGATGATCAACGGCAAGCTGGGAAAAGGGGTCGAGGAAGTCGAAGTCAATCGGCGCACCCTGGATCTCGACAATGGCCCAGGTGGACGCGGGAAGGCATCCCGGATCGAGGCGAGCCATGATGGCTATGCCGCGCGCTTCGGGCTGGTCCACCGCCGCATCCTGATCCTGCGCGATGATGGCAGTGAACTTCGCGGTGAAGACCTGCTGGTTCCATCGGGCAAGGGCAAGCGCGGCAAGATCGAATTTGCGATCCGGTTCCACATTGGCCCGGGCATCGAACTGGGCCTGTCGGAAGACGGGAAGGGCGCCGGTCTGGCCCTGCCGGACGGCACATATTGGCAATTCCGCCTGGCCAATTCCTCCGCTGACGAAGCGCTGGAAATCGAAGAAAGCATGTGGGTTGACGGCCAGGGCAGGCCGCAGCCGATCCAGCAATTGGTCTTGCAGGGGCTGACGTCGCGCAGCGGAGGAAATTTCTCCTGGCTGCTCAAGAAAATGGGATAAATTGACGTGGGTAATGTGACGATCAAGCGGGCGCTGCTGTCAGTGTCCGACAAGAGCGGATTGGCTGAGCTGGGACAGGCGCTGGCCGCGCATGGAGTGGAGCTGGTATCCACCGGCGGCACTGCCAAGGCGCTGCGCGATGCGGGGCTGACGGTGAAGGACGTGTCCGATCTCACCGGATTTCCCGAGATGATGGACGGGCGGGTCAAGACTTTGCATCCAGCGGTCCACGGCGGGCTGCTCGCCGTGCGCGACAATCCCGAACATGCCGCTGCGATGGATCAGCACGGTATCGGCGCGATCGATCTGGTGGTGGTCAACCTCTATCCCTTCGAAGCGACCGTCGCGAAGGGGGCTGCGCGCGATGAAGTGATCGAGAATATCGACATCGGCGGCCCCAGTATGGTTCGCTCGGCCGCAAAAAATCACCAATTCGTCACCATTGTCACCGATCCGGCGGATTATGCGCCCTTGATCGGTGAACTGTCGGAATCCGGCGGTGCAACCTCGCTCGCCTTTCGCAAGGCGATGGCGGCCAAGGCATTCGCGGCCACTGCAGCGTATGATTCGATGATCAGCCAATGGTTCGCCTTTGCCGATCAGGGCCAGAAATTCCCGCCGCTGGTCAGCATGACCCGCAAGCTGGTGGGCACGCTGCGATACGGTGAAAACCCGCATCAGGACGCCGCGCTTTATTTGCCTGCTGGCCCGCACACCCAGGGATTGCCGCAGGCGCAGCAAATCCAGGGCAAGGAACTCAGCTACAACAATTACAATGATGCCAATGCGGCATTCGAACTGGTCGCCGAATTCCGCGATTCCGCTCCGGCAGTGGTGATCGTCAAGCACGCCAACCCCTGCGGCGTGGCGCAGCGGGAAACCCTGCTGGAAGCATGGCACGCAGCGCTTCAGTGCGACAGCGTGTCGGCATTCGGCGGGATCGTGGCCTGCAATGTCCCGCTCGACGGGCCGACTGCGGAGGCAATCTGCCAGATATTCACCGAAGTCGTGGTCGCCCCGGGGGCAGACGATGCCGCGCGCGAAGTGTTTGCGAAAAAGAAGAACCTGCGCCTGCTGCTGACCGGCAGCCTGCCCGATCCGCGCCGCGCGGGCCAGACGCTGGCGATCATCGCCGGCGGCATTCTGGTACAGGACCGCGACAATGGCGCGATTTCTGAAAGCGACCTGAAAGTGGTTACCAAACGCGCCCCGACAGATCGGGAATTGCAGGATTGCCTGTTCGCATGGACCGTGGCCCGCCACGTCAAATCCAACGCGATCGTCTATGCCAGGGACGGCGCGACCGCCGGGATAGGTGCGGGCCAGATGAACCGCCGCGACAGCTCGCGCATCGCCGCGATGAAGGCTGCCGAAGCGGCCCAGACCTACGGTTGGGCCCAGCCCCGCACGGTGGGCAGCGCGGTGGCATCGGATGCCTTCTTCCCTTTCGCCGACGGGCTGCTGGCAGCAGCCGAAGCGGGCGCGACGGCGGTGATCCAGCCGGGCGGTTCGATGCGCGATTCTGAAGTTATCGACGCAGCGGACGAGGCAGGTCTGGCAATGGTGTTCACCGGGATGCGCCATTTCCGGCACTGATCCGGCCTGATCCGCCCCGGCCCAGCGGTATCGCTTCGTCGTTAAAATACTACGCTTCGTCTCGCTTGCTGAAACCTTTCGGGTCAATTCAGCGAAGTGTAAGCAGGGCGCCGATAATCGGTGCACCGACACGAAGTGCAATTTTTGGAAAAAATCGCCATGGCCCTGTTTACCTCAGACCTCGCTCGCAACTTTGCCATCGGCTTCGTGCTGGGCGCGCTGGCGATAAGTTTCCAGATGGCGCCGGACCTGTGGCTGAACGCAGTGCCGGATGCAGTGGCGGGGGTTCTGCGTTGAACCCGGCTTTCCCAATGCTTGCCGCGCTGGGATTGGCGATTTCCGGCTGCAACCAGCCAGCCGAAGCCGCAGAAAATGCAGTTGCTGCCCCCGCTGCTGCGCGCATTGCAAAGGAAGGCGCGGGTCTGAAAACTGCCATCTTCGCGGGCGGATGTTTCTGGGGTGTGGAAGGTGTGTTCAGCCATGTGAAGGGCGTGAAAAGCGCTGTCGCCGGCTATCACGGGGGCAATGCGGCCACCGCAACCTATTCGCAGATCGGAACCGGCGTGACCGGGCATGCCGAGGCTGTCCGCGTGGTTTATGACCCGGCGGTGGTGCGATATGATGAATTGCTGCGGATATTCTTTTCGGTCGTGGCTGATCCGACCTTGCGCAACCGGCAGGGCCCGGATGTGGGCCCGCAATATCGCGCGGCCGTGGTGCCGATGAGCAAGGAACAGCGCAGCGTTGCCGCCGCCTATCTGGCGCAGATGGGCAAATCGGGGAAATGGGACAAGCCGATTGTCACCGGGCTGGAAAGCTACCGGAAATTCTACAAGGCGGAAGGCGAACATCAGGATTTCCTGGCCGACAATCCCCGCCATCCCTATATTCTGCGGTGGGATATGCCCAAGGTCCGCGCCCTGAAATCGATGTATCCGGCAAAATACAGCGCGACCTTCATGCGCAACTGAATGATGCCGTTTTGCGGCGCCAACCATCCGGGTTGGTAATTTTCGGGCGGCGGCGCTATATGTCCGCCAATGGCCAAAAATCACCACAAGCACAGCGAACATGCCGGCGAAACACTGGTGGAAGCAGCCCGGACCGCGCTGACCCGAGCCGGCGAACAATGGACCGGCATGCGGTCCGATGTGTTCGAGGAACTGGCGCGGCATGAACGGCCCGCCTCGGCCTATGACATTGCCGAAAACCTGTCGAAAACGCGTGGCAAGCGGGTTGCGCCCAACAGCGTGTACCGAATTCTGGACCTGTTTGTGACCAACAATCTGGCCATGCGGGTCGAAAGCGCGAATGCCTATCTGGCAAATACCCATCCGGGCTGCACCCATGATTGCATATTCCTGGTGTGCGACGAATGCGGCGAGGCGACCCATGTCGATGATGACGACATATCAAAGGCCGTGCGCGAAGTGGCCAAAAGCGCTGATTTCAAACCAGAACGCCCGATCATCGAAATCCGCGGGCTGTGCGCCGGCTGTCGCTGAGATAAGCACCGCACCACGGCCTGAAACAGAGTATTTTCGTTCATCGACAGGTTACAATTCGCCGTGTAGTCTGCCCCGATGACTTCACGGCCCGATACCCCGCTGCTCGACACTGTCGATGTCCCCGCCGATCTGCGAAAGCTTGAACAAAGCCAGTTGCGCCAACTGGCCGATGAATTGCGCACGGAAATGATTTCCACAGTCGGAAGCACCGGCGGCCATCTGGGTTCCGGCCTGGGCGTGGTGGAACTGACTACCGCGATCCATTACGTATTCAATACGCCGACCGACCGCCTGATCTGGGATGTTGGCCATCAGGCTTATCCGCACAAGATCCTGACCGGGCGGCGTGACCGCATTCGTACCCTGCGCCAGGGCGGCGGGCTGAGCGGGTTTACCAAGCGCAGCGAGAGCGAATACGACCCGTTCGGTGCGGCGCATAGCTCCACCTCGATTTCTGCCGGGCTCGGATTTGCGGTAGCCAACAAGCTGGCGGGCACTTCGGGCAGGGCCATTGCGGTGATCGGTGACGGCGCGATGAGCGCGGGCATGGCCTATGAAGCGATGAACAATGCCGAACAGGCGGGTAACCGGCTGGTGGTGATCCTCAACGATAATGACATGTCGATTGCCCCGCCGGTGGGCGGGCTCAGCGCCTATCTGGCACGGATGGTATCCTCCAGCGAATACCTCAGCCTGCGCAGCCTTGCCTCCAAAGTGGCGCGCAAATTTTCGCGGCGGATCCATTCGAGCCTCGAAAAGGCGGAGGAATATACCCGCGGGATGGTGACCGGCGGGACGCTGTTCGAAGAATTGGGGTTCTATTACGTCGGCCCGATCGATGGCCACAATCTGGACCATCTGATCCCGGTGCTGGAAAATGTCCGGGATAGCGAACAGGGCCCTATCCTGGTCCATGTCGTGACGCAGAAGGGCAAGGGATATGCCCCGGCCGAAGCCAGCGACGACAAATATCACGGCGTCGCAAAATTCGATGTCATCAGCGGCAAGCAGGACAAGGGCCCGGGCGGCGGCCCGCCAGCATATCAGAACGTGTTCGGCGAAACCTTGGCGAAACTGGCCGATATCGATCCGCTGATCTGCGCGATCACCGCCGCGATGCCATCCGGCACCGGGGTCGATAAATTTGCGAAATCCCACCCGGAAAGATCATTCGATGTCGGCATCGCCGAACAACACGGGGTGACCTTCGCCGCCGGACTGGCGGCGCAGGGTATGCGCCCGTTCTGCGCGATCTATTCCACCTTCCTGCAGCGCGCTTTCGATCAGGTGGTGCATGACGTGGCGATCCAGAACCTGCCGGTGCGCTTTGCGATCGACCGCGCCGGGCTGGTCGGGGCGGACGGCGCGACCCATGCGGGCAGTTTCGACATTACCTATCTGGCGACCCTGCCCAATTTCGTGGTGATGGCCGCTGCCGACGAGGCGGAACTGGTCCACATG
>JAGXGU010000089.1 GCA_024636575.1 Altererythrobacter sp. | reverse complement strand
CGCGCTATGGCGATGCCCGCGGCCCCAACCCCGCGCGCCCGTAGCTCATCTGGATAGAGCGCGAGACTTCTAATCTTGAGGTAGCTGGTTCGAGTCCAGCCGGGCGCACCATTTTTGTGGCGGGGTTTGAGGGTGGCGGCGCCTTTGCGGCACCTGGGATCAATTAAGTATACTGTCCCCGGAATTCCCTCCCCTGTCCCCGGAATTCCCTCCCTGGAATTCCCCTGCGCTGTCCCCGGAATTCCCTGTCCCCGAAATTCCAAAGCCTGCAATTTGCAAAACTGATGACCTCGCTATCTTCCCCGCCACATCGGCTGCAGAACCCGGCGTCTCGCCGCCCAGCCAAAGCCGCAATAGGGTAAGTTGCGTGTGCGCCACGCGCACCGCATCAGCACGCTCTAGACCACTATACTTTGCATTGATTTGCTCACCGAGTTTTCTTGCGAGCCTGTTAGCAGACGGTTGCCCCAATAGTTCCACGGCAGCGCGGCGCCCATTCCAGAAATGATCAAGTAGCTCAATCAATTGTGTTGAAGCTTTACCTTCAACTGCGGCCGTCGAGAGGATATCAAACGGCCCATGCATAGCGGCTACGAGCAACGAAGTGCGATCATCAAAATGCCTGTAAAGCGTCGAGCGCGCAATTCCCGCTTCCGCCAAAAGCTGTGCGATGCTTGGCACCGCCGCGTCCTTGCCATGAACCAAACGGGTAAAGGCCGCTATGATCGAACTCTTCGCTTGTTCGACGCCTACGTGCCCTCTCGGTACTTTTAGCTCCATAAGTCCGATTACCTCCAAGAACACTTCGTCTATTGCAGTTGCAGATCAAAATCAAAAGGGAGTGCCTGCCATGCAAGAAAATTCGTCAGCTAATCGGTATGAGGATCGTCTGGTCGGATGGATCCTAGCTGCAACATCGGCGATTGCCGTAGTGGGCATGGCGAACCACCCCGTCGGTGCAGAATCCTTCAAGGACTATGGTCGGATATTCCATGGAACTATGATGGTGACCGCCATCGTCGTATTCGCCGCATTGTCCCGCTTTGCGGCCAGAAGTGGCACCGAGCGCTTTCCTATATGGATGGGACTGGTTTGCCTGGGATTTGGTACAGCAGCAAATTTGATTGCAGGCTCGGTCGACGGCTTCGTCGTGCCCGAACTCGCGGACCGCGGTCTTGAAGAGCAGATGTGGCCGTTGACTTGGGCGCTTAACCAAACAATGGCGCAAGGTGCGGTTTACTTAACCGGCGCGGCGTTTGTCATTTGGGGGATCGACTGGGCCAGACGGACGACCGGAGCCGCACGCATCCGCGGAGTGGCAGCCGCATTTGTCGGCGTCATCCCACCGCTTTTTCTAGCGTTCGGGGTCATTAACATGCATGCATTCGGCGCCTTTATCGCGTATTCGATACAGACCATTTTCAGTATCTTGGCTGCTTGGGAAATATTGCGGCGCTAGGCAGTTCACCAAACACACATTTGGCAACCATAACAGTGAAAACGATTAAGTCATATGACCCGCGTTGGGTGGGAGTATTTGAGCGCGAAGCCGCAAGTTTGTGGCTCGCGCTCGAGCCGGTTGGTGTCACCATCGACCATATTGGCAGCACAGCAGTACATGATCTTGTAGCCAAGCCCGTAATCGATATTCTGATTCAGAGTGCCGATCTCAAATGTATAGACGACCGAGCGTCGCGATTTGTAAATATGGGATACGATGCGCGAGGGGAATATGGGATCGCGGGGCGTCGCTATTTCAGCAGGGCCGTCAAGTCCGAGTTCGTCACAGGAATTCATGTTCACGCCTTTGAACAAGGTTCCTATCAAGCCAGGCGGCATTTAGCATTTCGAGATTGCATGAGGCTGCGCCCCGATCTGGCAAAAGCCTATTCCAACTTGAAACGAAGCATAGCTGACCGGGATGGGCAATTGCCGCCTGATTACGCTGTTCGGAAGGCGTCATACGTCGATCTGATCGCTGACATCGCGGTATTGCAATCCAATCCGACGGCCATTTGCAAATCAATAATTCGCTACATGGACTCCAGCGCCGAGAAAGACATACTCGACATCGCCTATCATTACAAATGGATGCAAGAACTGGAGAAAGAAGCGCTGCGGTTGGGGGTGGTGATCGATTAAAGGTGCCTTATAAAAATTCCGGAAAAATTCCGGGGACAGTATACTAAACTGCACCCACTCCACCGCAATCCGAACCATTTTCCTACTCCCATGCGGCCTGTTATCGCTGCCCCGCGAATTGCAGGCTTTTTGACATGTGAAGGCGCGACTGGCCGTAGGCATGGCTTGCCTTGGCCGCGGATGGCGCGCCTCTCGCCCCGGTTCAGGAAATTTTCGGATAGCGCGGCGTTACAGGATTTTAATTTTACTCAAAGGGCGAATCTGTCACCCTCTACCCTTCAAACCCGCAGGAATGCACCGGTACCGGTCCCGGACAGAAAATGTTGGATGTGTCACCTTTGTCACCCTCGTCACTGTCTTCATCCGCGCAGGACATCGCCCAGCGGTTCGCGGGTGACAGGATAACCGGCGTCTTCCGGGATGCATAGCCACCGCTGGCCATCCTCCTCCGCAATGCGCGGGATGATCGTCTGGACCGGGAAGCGGGCGCAATCCTGCGCTGCGGCGGCGAAATCGGTGAATTGGGCGAGCCGTTCCAGATTGCGGCGGGTGGGAAAGATGATGCTCAGATCGCCGCGTTCGGCAGCCTCCAATGCGCCCCTGGCGGTGATCCAGTACAGCTTGGTGTTTTCCGTCTGGTCGACCGCGATATCCACCGCGCCGGTTCCCAGGTTTGCCAGATAGAAGCGGGTGTCGAACAGGCGGGGAAGCCGCTCGTTCTTGGGAAACCAGCGGGCGAACGGCAGCACGGCGTCCAGATCGATTTGCCAACCCATGGCCGCCAATACCGGGGCGAGGGTGCCGCTTTCCAGCAGCATGGCCCGCGCAGCCTGGGCAATCGCCGCATCGACATTGCCGGTAACGCCGATGGCGAGCCCGGTTTCCTCCAGCGTTTCGCGAATTGCGGCCACGCGGTGTGCGGCCTCGTCCGGTGGCAGCATGGTGTCGAGGTTCGCTGCCAGATCGTAATCCGCCGGATCGACCCGCCCGCCCGGAAATACCGCCGCCCCGCCGGCAAAGGTCATGCGGCGCGAGCGGGTCACCATCAGCAATTCTGGCGGATTGCCATCCCCCGCGTTGCGAAATACGATCACGGTGGCAGCAGCTATTCTGTCTGGCTGGATAGGATTTTCGGGCTGGGGCATCGCGGCCCTGTGTGAACAGATCGGTGCCAATTGCCAAGCGGCAATATCGTGCCGGGAATGTGTCGGAAGAATTTACATATTTGCCGGTTGGGGCGGGCCGTTAATCATCGAATGCCTTGGTTTTCTGCCGTGCGGTAAAACTGGCACGGCCCATGCATATGTTGAGGTACCCCGAATGATCTTCGATAGAGGCGGGACCACTGGTCTCCCGGTCCCGCCTCCCCGAAGCAACGGGTTCTCCCTATATTCTGACCCCAATGCCGGGGGGCATCCTACCCGTGTTTACCCTTGTCCCATCCGTGCGGGGCAAGCGTGGTGGAGGCGAAATCGTCGGCGGCGGATTCCAGCGATGTTCCCATGCTGTCGTTCCAGCGGTTGAGGAAGCCGAAGAGCGAGACAACACCAAGAATTTCGACGATTTCAGCCTCGTTCCAGTGGCTGCGCAATTCGTCCGCAATTTCCGAGGTCACTGCGTTGGGAATGCTGGATGCAGCAATCGCGAAATCAAATGCCGCCCGTTCCGCATCGGTGAACAGGGGGCTCGATTGATAGTCCCAGATTGCATCCAGGCGCTCATCCGATGCGCCATAACGCTGCGCCGCGAGCGCAGTATGTGCCTGGCAATAGCGGCAACCGCTGGAAAGGCTGGACAGCATGCCGATGAAGCGTTTCTGTTCCGCAGTAACGCGGCCGGCATTGGCCATCACGGCCTTGTTGAGATTTATGAACGCTTCGGCGATTTCCGGCCGCCGCTGCATCGTCAGGACACTGTTCGGCGTGAACCCGAGCGTTTCATCGAAGAAGGCGGCGAGTTCCGCAACTGCGGGCGAAGACCCTTTTTCGAGCGGCGTGACTAGTAACATGCAAATAGACTCCAATTGGGAATGATCCATGAAGTCTATAGGCATTTTAATTGCATATTCAATGATATTATCCATCTTCGGATAAGATGTGGCCCCCTAGAATGGCGGTGTCGATCCGGTCAATGAATTCAATCAGCAGGGCAAATTCTGCGGCGGAAAACAGCGTTCGACATTCATCGCCGGAACTTTCCATGCGCGGCACGATCGCCCGGCAATAGGCCTCCCCGGCGGGGGTCACCTCGATTGTCTGGCTGCGGTTATCAGCGGCGTTGGGCTTGCGCTTGACGTAATCGAGTTTCACCAAGCGGGCTATTGCCCGACTGATTGTTGCGCGATCCATCCCCGTGAGCTCCGCAAGTTCCGAAGGGGTCTGTGAACCGACAATGCCCAGCATGCCCAGCACCCGCCATTCGCGGGCGGACATGGGGGTCCGCCGCACATAGCGGCTGGTGGTCGCGTTCTTGATGCGCAGCGAAGTTTTTGCGAGCCGGTAGGGTAGATGCGATTGCAGGTCGATTGTCATGGCCTCGCATTCCCACGATAAGATTGCAGTTGCAAGCAGTTCGCGCTGATGATAGTTGTAGATTCAACTAAAAAACATACGTCAACTGGGAGAATGTCATGGATAACCGGATCAAAGTGCTGCTGGCTCTTGGCGGATGTACCTGGGCCGTCCCTACGCTAGCGCAGGAAAAACAGGCTGAACCGGTTGCGCAAGACGGCAATACCGTTAGCGAAATTGTGGTGACGGCCCAGAAGCGTTCGGAAAACCTGTCGAGTGTTCCGCTCGCCGTTACCGCCGTAAGCGGCGAGACGCTGAGCGCGATCGGAGCTTACGACACCTCCGCCATCGGCTTTCTGTCGCCCAATGTGAATTTTGCGAATGAAACTAGCCGCGATGCGGTATTCATCACCATCCGAGGTATTTCGGGGACCGACAATCGCAACGAAGCCGATCCGACGACGGCGTTCCATATCGATGGTGCCTATGTGCCGCGCCTTTCGGGTGCCAATGCCTATTTCTACGATCTTGACCGGGTGGAAGTGCTGCGCGGGCCGCAAGGGACCCTGTATGGCCGCAACAGCACATCGGGCGCTGTCAATGTCGTCAGCCAGAAGCCGACCGGCGAGCTCGGCGGTCATTTCGAAATCCTGCTTGGAAACTATGACCGTGTCCTCACGACCGGTGCCGTCAATCTTCCGCTGATGGATGACCGGCTGGCGCTGCGCGCCGCCTTCATTTCGGAAGACCGCGACGGCTATCGCGATAATTCGCCCGTCGCCGGGCGCGGCGATGATGCGGATGATTTTGCCGCCCGTTTTCATTTGTTGGCCCGGCCAACCGATGCGCTGAAGCTGCTGTTCACCTATGAAACCTATCAGCGCAGCGGTGTTGGCGGGGTGCAGGGCCTGTTGCCATTCACGGGCAATCCGCGCCCCGGTGCCGTCGTTACCGATCCGCGCAGCTTTCCGCTCGATACGCAGGGCTTCCGCAATAACGAGACCAATTCGTTCCGGGCCCAGGCCGATTACGATCTGGGCGGCGTGACGGCGACCTATCAATTTTCCTGGCGGCGTGAAGAACGCGAATCCTTCAACGATCTTGATGGCACGGCCATTTCCGACTCGACGCTGGGTGAGGAATTCCGGTCATCGGCCAACACACATGAACTGCGGCTCACCTCGAATGGAGACCGGACGTTCGACTGGATGATCGGCGGATTCTATCTCGATGAAACGATCAACAGCATTTTCAACGTCCAGATTCCCACGGTGATTGGCGCGTTCAGCCGGCTCGATTTCGATTTCATCGACCGCGACCAGAAGAACGAATCCTGGGCCGTGTTCGGCCAGACGAACCTGGCGCTGTCCGAACGGCTCGATCTGACCCTGGGCGCACGCTACACGCGTGATGACAAGGACAAGCCTGACAGTGCGCAGGTCATCCGCCGGCTCAACGCGGCGGGGCCGCCGCCGCTGCAGACGATCATCCAGAACCAGAGCGCGGACTGGGACAAGGTGACCTGGCGCGCCGCGCTCGATTACACACTCAGCGACAACACGCTGCTATATGGCAGCGTCAGCACCGGCTACAAGGCCGGCGGTTTCAACCGCGGCGCCAGCCAGGCGATCTACGATCCCGAGACGGTCACCGCCTATGAAGTGGGCGCGAAGACCAATGCGTTCGACAATCGGTTGCGGGTCGGGCTGTCGGCCTTTTATTACGATTACAAGGATCTTCAACTGGCGCAGGTGGAAACCGGGGCTAACAATGTGATCGAGAACATCACCCGCAACGCCACCTCTGCCACCATATGGGGACTGGAGGCAGAGGGTGAGGCCCGCTTCGGCAAGAGCACGCGGATTGATTTCGCGTTGGGTTATCTCAATGCAGAATTCGATTCCTTCCCCAACGTGCTCGACGATCTGACCGGTGCGATCGAGGATCTTTCGGGCAACAAGCTGGTCAATGCGCCAAGCTTCTCGGGTACCCTGGGCATCGAACCTTTCACGCTCGACCTGGGGCCGGGCACACTCAAACCGCGTGTCCAGTTCCATTACGAAAGCAATTCCTTCCTGCGGATCCAGAACAAGGATCACGATCGGAAGGGGGATTACACCCGCACCGACGCGCGGCTGCGCTATGAACAGACCGACGGGCACTGGTTCGCGGAAGCCTATGTCGAAAATATTGAAGACGATGATGTCGTCTCGTCTGTGTCTGCAGGAACTCTGATTATCGGCGTCGGCCCCAGTTTCAAGGGCGTGTTCCTCGCGCCGCGGACCTACGGTATGCGAATCGGAGCGAAGTTCTAGAGAGATTCCGACTTCGATTGCATCAAAGTCAGCACTCCGGATTATTGTTCTAACGTGATGTCGAGCCGGATGATTCCATCTGGCCCGGCATCACTATTGGTAGGCTGACTGCATAGAGAATGCTGTTTGCGTTCGGCGTTCCGTCTGCCCCGGCAAACGATAAGGTGCCGGTTGGACGGGGCATTTTTGTTCACGGCTGCATCGCTTATCGCGAAACGGTCGATATCTCGCCCGGGTTGCCCCGCCATTTCAGCCTTAGCGCCTCAATCGCCAGCACCCGAAATGAACCGCAGGAAGATCCGAACTGCGCTTTGTAAGGGGAACCGGAGCTCACATGCTGGTGCAGCTTTTCCGGCAAAGCCGCGCTGGCTTCGTCGATCTTGCGTTGACCCGGGCCAACCGGTTGTGGCAACTGGCGTTCGATTACGGGAGCTGGAGCAGATCAAGCTGTATGCCATGTTCGGTTATTCTGTGATGAAGTATTGGATATCAACACCTTGCGGGTGTAGCTCAATGGTAGAGCAGCAGCTTCCCAAGCTGACGACGAGGGTTCGATTCCCTTCACCCGCTCCAGCGCCGCCTTCCTGGCGCACCGCCAGGATGACCGGCACATGATCCTGAACTACACTGCGGAAGCCGTGCTGGACCTGCCAAAATCTTACCGACCGTAAAGGTGCCGCCGTGACCCCTGCCAAAACGCCCAAGCTGAAAATGCGCTCCTGGCTGTTCGCGCCCGGCGACAGCGAGAAGAAAATGGGCAAGGCACTGGCTAGCCCGGCGGATATCGTGATTTACGATCTTGAAGATGCGGTCGCGACGGAGAACAAGGCCGCGGCGCGCGGGATGGTGCATGATTTCTTGTGCGAACATCCCGGCGACCGCGCGCGTATATGGGTGCGGGTCAATCCGCTCGACGGGCCATACATGCTGACCGATCTGGCGGCGATCATGCCAGGGCGGCCCGGCGGGATCATGCTGCCCAAGGTTTACGGGCGTCAGGATGTGGAAACGTTCGACAAATATCTCGCCGCGCTGGAAGTGGCGAACGGGATCGAACAGGGCTCTACGCCGGTGATCGTGCTGATCACCGAAACGGCAGAGGGGATGTTCCACACCGGCGATTACAAGGGCGCTCCGCGGGTGGCGGCACTGACCTGGGGAGCGGAGGACCTGGCCGATTCGGTCGGCGCGGCAACCAACACCAATCCCGATGGCAGCTACGGCTTTACCTATGAACTGGCGCGCAGCCTGTGCCTGCTCGGCGCGGCGGCGGCGGGCGTTCCGGCGATCGACACGATCCAGGGCGACTTCCGCGACCTGGAAAAACTGCGGCTGCGGGCAGAGAAACTGCGCCGCGAGGGCTACCGAGGGATGCTGGCGATCCATCCGGCGCAGGTCGAAGTGATCAACGCGGCTTTCACCCCGAGCGCCGAGGATATTGCCGAAGCCCGCGCGATTGTGGCGCTGTTCGCGGCCAATCCGGGCGTCGGCACCATCGGTTACAAGGGCGGAATGCTCGACCGGCCCTTTCTGTCCCGCGCCGAGCAATTGCTGGCGCAAGTGGTCGGCGAGTAAGCCGAGAAGCTGGCCAGCAACGATCAGGCTGGCGGCGAGCCAACCACCTCGCTGGATGCATTTCCAGCCAGGCCAGCCGCCCGTTCGAGGACTTCCGCAGCCCATTCCTGCCGGCAGATCAGCAGGTCCGGCATATAGGTGTCAGGCTGGTTGTAGACCAGCGGCGATCCGTCTACCCGGCTGACGTGCAGACCATGCGCCAGCGCGACTGCTGCGGGGGCGCAGCTGTCCCATTCATATTGTCCGCCGGTGTGGAGGTAAATCTCCGCCTCGCCGCGCACGATCGCCATTGCCTTGGCGCCCGCGCTGCCCATCGGGATGAGTTCGGCCCCGATTTGCTGCCCAATTGCGACGGCTTCCTTGGCTGGCCGGGTCCGGCTGACCACCATCCGCGGAACGCTGGCCATCGGCGGCAGCGGCGTTGGCCGGTCGGATCGAAGCACCAGTCCCAGCCCCGGCAGCGCGACGGCGCCGATCTCCGGCTTGCCTTTGGCCGCCATGGCGACATGGACGGCCCAGTCCGTCCGGTCCTCCCCATACTCACGCGTCCCATCGACCGGATCGATGATCCACACCCGGCTTTTGCCGAGACGTTCGTCGGTGTCCGCGCATTCTTCCGACAGCAGCCCGTCATCACTCCGCAGGTGACGCAGGGCATGGACCAGGAACTGGTTGGCCGTCTGGTCGCCGGCGTTTCCCAGCGCCTTGGCGCCGAGGAGACCGCAGCGGCGCACGCCCAACAGCAGCGTACCCGCCGTTTCGGCTAGCGCCGCTGCGAGGTCCGCATCGCCCATGCTTTGCGCCATTTCCGTCATTTGAGCGGCATGATCTGGCGAACGATGTATTCGGCCGCTTCTGCGGGAGTCATCGCGACGGTGTTGACAGTGATGTCGGGCGCCTCCGGTGGTTCATACGGGCTGTCAATCCCGGTGAAGTTCTTGAGTTTGCCTTCGCGGGCCTTCTTGTAAAGGCCTTTCACGTCGCGCGCTTCGGCCACTTCCAGCGGGGTGTCGACGAATATCTCCATGAATTCGCCTTCGGGCAGCATGTCGCGCACCATCTGGCGCTCGGCGCGGAAGGGGCTGATGAAGGCGGTCAGCACGATCAACCCGGCATCGGCCATCAGCCGCGCCACTTCCCCGACCCGGCGGATATTCTCGATCCGGTCGGCATCGGTGAACCCCAGGTCCTTGTTCAGCCCGTGGCGGATATTGTCCCCATCCAGCAGGAAAGTGTGGCGGTTCATCAGATTGAGGGTCTTTTCCACCTCGTTGGCGATGGTCGATTTGCCCGAGCCCGACAGCCCGGTAAACCACAGCACCAGCGGTTTCTGGTTCTTCAGTCCGGCATGGTCCTCCCGGCCGATGGAAGTCGCCTGCCAATGCACGTTCTGGGCGCGGCGGAGGCTGAAATGCAGCATACCGGCACCGACTGTCCGGTTGTTGATCTTGTCGATCAGGATGAATCCGCCCAGCGTCCGGTTCTCGGCATAAGGTTCGAAGACCAGCGGTTTGTCGGTGGTAATTTCGGCCACCCCGATCCCATTCAGTTCCAGCGTCTTGGCCGCCAGATGCTCCATCGTGTTGACGTTGATCTCGTATTTGGGGGCCTGGATTGTCGCCGACACCGTCTGCGTCGCCAGCTTGAGCAGATAGGCCCTGCCGGGCAGCATCGCCTCGTCATCCATCCAGACGATGGTCGCCTCGAACTGGTCGGATACTTCAGCCGGCGCGTCGGCCGCCGCCAGCACGTTGCCGCGCGAGCAATCGACTTCGTCCTCGAGACATATCGTCACCGACTGTCCGGCGCTTGCTTCATCGAGCTCGCCAGCGAAGGTCACGATACTCTTGACCGTACTGGTCTTGCCGGACGGCAATACGCGCACCGGATCGCCCGGTTTGACCATCCCGGTGGCAATCAGGCCCGAGAAGCCGCGGAAATCGAGATTGGGCCGGTTTACCCACTGGACCGGCATTCGGAACGGCTTTGCAGCATTGCGCGCATTATCCAGCTCGACCGTTTCGAGATGGGTGATCAGCGGCGCGCCGGCGTACCACGGGGTATTGCCTGACAGGGTGGTGATATTGTCGCCCCGGAAGCCAGAGATCGGCATGGCGGTGAAATTCTCGATCCCGATACTGGCCGCAAAGGCTGTGTAATCGGCCACGATCGCGTCGTATCTGGCCTGGTCGTAATCCACCAGGTCCATCTTGTTGACCGCCAGCACGATGTTGCGGATGCCCAGCTGGCGGCACAGGAAACTGTGCCGCCGCGTCTGGACCAGCACGCCCTTGCGCGCGTCAATCAGGATTACCGCGAGATCCGCCGTCGATGCTCCGGTGACCATATTGCGCGTGTATTGTTCATGCCCGGGGCAATCGGCGACGATGAATTTGCGCTGTTCGGTCGCGAAGAAACGGTAGGCGACATCGATGGTGATGCCCTGCTCACGCTCGGCAGCGAGCCCGTCAACCAGCAAGGCGAAGTCGATCTCCTCCCCCTGGGTCCCGGATTTCTTCGAATCCGATTCCAGCGCGGCGAGCTGGTCTTCGAAGATCATTTTGGAATCGTACAGCAGGCGGCCGATCAGCGTGCTCTTGCCGTCATCGACGCTGCCGCAGGTGATAAAGCGCAGCATCGACTTGTTCTGGTGCGCGGCCAGATAGGCGTCGATATCCTCCGCGATCAGCGCGTCGGTCTGGTAGATTTCCTGCGATGAGGTCTTGTCCATCAGAAGTAGCCCTCCTGCTTTTTCTTCTCCATCGACGCATCGCCATCATCCTTGTCTATGACCCGGCCCTGGCGTTCCGATGTGGTCGTGAGCAGCATTTCCTGCACCACTTCGGACAGGGTGGCCGCCTCGCTCTCCACCGCCCCGGTCAGGGGTGAGCAGCCAAGGGTGCGAAACCGTATCGAACGTTCGGTGATCTCCGGCAGATAGCCGAGCACTTTCTCCAGACGGACCGGGTCGTCGGCCATGAACAGGCCGCCTTCCCATTCATAGGTCGGGCGTTTGGCAGAGAAATACAGCGGCACGATCTCGATCTGTTCGGCCATGATATATTGCCAGATATCGAGCTCTGTCCAATTGGACAGCGGGAACACGCGAATGCTTTCCCCTTTCGCCTTGCGGGTGTTGTAGGCGTTCCACAATTCGGGCCGCTGGCTCTTCGGGTCCCACCCGTGGCTGGCCGTGCGGAACGAGAAGATCCGCTCCTTCGCCCGGCTTTTCTCCTCGTCGCGCCGGGCCCCGCCGAACGCCGCGTCGAAGTCGTATTTGTCGAGCGCCTGCTTCAGGCCCTGCGTCTTCCACATGTCGGTGTGGAGCGGACCGTGGTCGAACGGGTTGATCCCGCGGCTCTCGGCCTCGGGATTATGATAGACCAGCAATTCCATCCCGGCTTCGGCAGCGGCCTTTTCCCGCAGCGCATACATCTCCTTGAATTTCCAGGTGGTATCGACATGCAGCAGCGGAAATGGCGGCGGCGAGGGGTAGAACGCCTTCTTCGCCAGATGCAGCATCACTGCGGAATCCTTGCCGACCGAATACAACATGACCGGCTTGGCGGTCTCGGACACCACTTCGCGCATGATGTGGATGCTCTCCGCTTCCAGGCGTTGCAGATGGGTCAAATTGCGCGTCATGGTCGTAAATCCGTGATTGGGTACATGCAGTAATCTGTCAATTTTCGAACTCGATCATGACCTTGGCCGATTGGGGGTTGCGGCGATTTCAAGGCCCTCGAGCACCTGCTCAAATGGCACGCGGCGGCTGATCAGCGAAGCAATCTTTTCTTGCAGACGGGGCATCGCTGCAATCACATCGGGGAATTCATCGGGATAGCCTACGGCGGTCGTGATGGTCATTTCACTGTATCTGGCCTGCGGGCAATTCTACCAGGCGACGCCGCGTGAAGATATGGCGATCCGAGCCCTCCTGCGCGATTGTGTTCACTAGCTGGTCGATTGCGCCGGATGCCGATAGCCCGGAAATGGTGCCGGAGTAAGTCGCAAATTGATGGCGCGGCGGCGCGGCAGAACTGAGTCTGTGGTTTAGCGGCACGCACTAGCTCGGACGAAGGGGCCGCGCGGCACATTCTTGCGGAATAAGGTGGCCGCTGGAGCTGATTAATTGCCCGTATTAACTTATTGATTTTTAATCGCAAAACTAATTGGCGGAGACGGAGACCGCCATTCGATTGTCCAGCGTAGTCCAGCAGGGTTATCGACACCCTAGCTAACCCGCTGTTTCCTATGCATCAGTATTAGAGCGAGGAGGTCTAAGGTCCGGTGCGGTCCAGTGGCTTCCGTTTCCAATTGTGGGGAAAGGAGTGGGGAAAGATGGCAAGAAATCTTCTTAGTGAGCGAGAGGTCGCTAAAATGCAGTCGGCAGGCCGTCACTCGATAGGCGGCAACATCTGTTTGGAAATCGGGAAGTCTGGTTCACGCTCCTGGACGGCGCGGCTGACCGATGCCCACGGGCGACGTCGTGATGTTGGGCTAGGCAGTTGCCGGGACGTGACGCTAGCAAGAGCCCGAGAAAAGG
>JAGXGU010000010.1 GCA_024636575.1 Altererythrobacter sp. | reverse complement strand
TCCTTGATCCGTACCGTTTCATTCACGGTCACTTCTATCTTGGCCGTCTGTCGGGTTTCGCGCAGCAGAGAGACTTCGTTGATGGCGTAAAACTCGTGGTGCGTACCGTCCTGAGTCACCGCCTCCATCTTCAGCGGGGCAATGGCGATGGCGCGTGAGCGGTTGACCCGGGTAAGGAAGTTCGACCTGCTGCGCCGTTTGTTCATCAAAAAGCCCACTGTGCCCAGATTTAAGCCATAAGCCGGGATCACGCGCCCGCTATCGAGCATATGGTGCAAAGTTTGCAGCATGAAGCCATCGCCGCCAAGCACCACCACGGCTTCCGCCTCTGCCAAGGGTACCCACTCGACCAGATGGCGCAGTTCGCCTTCCGCTTCCTTCGCCTGATCGGTATCGGATGCGAGCAGGGCCAGGCGGGTAAAATTATGTCTGTCGGTCATAAGTCCGCTCCCCCTGTGTGTTGCGGCCAATAGGTCGCGGCGCATGGTGTGTCTGCGTCCCTATGGGCCGCTGTGCCATTTGGCAACGCATCCGACAAATCGCAGGCACACAATAAATTTCGCGTTACGGCAACATCATGGCAAGTATTCAACGCATGATCCAAACCGACCTGAGAGACGTTCTGACCGGGCTTGCCTGCACCGAAGCGGCGCAGGACCGGTTGAACGAATGGCAGCAGCAGGCAAATGATGAAGGGCGCGCCGCGCCCGTTCACATCATGGTGCTGGCGCTCGGGCGGTTCGACACGGTCAATCTGGCCTATGGCGAGGCGGCAGGCGACGGGGCGCTGGTCACCGTGGCACAGCGGATCGGACATTTCTCCGATGATGAATTCGAAGATGGTGACTGGATTGCCGCACGTATCGGTGGCGGGAAATTCCTGCTTGCGGTGCGTGAAGCGTGCAGCCGGGAGCGGTGGCAATGGCTTGGAGAAGCGCTGGCGGACGCCGTCGCCCATCCTATTGCCGGACTGGAAGATGCCGCCACCCTGCGTTTGTGGCCGCGCGTTGCCCTGATGCGGGCTATGCCGGGGGAGGGGGCAAAGATGATCTTCGAACGGTTGGGCCAGGCATTGGAACAGGCGCAACAGAGCCATGGCCAGCGCGTTGTCTGGGCCGATGGTGTCCACACTCCGCGCGGGCGGCCCAATGCGCAATTGGAAGCCGATTTGCTGGCCGCGCTCGACCGGGGCGAGATCGAGGTGGTGTATCAGCCCCAATACAGCCTGCCCGATGACCGGTTGATCGGGGCGGAGGCACTGGCCCGCTGGCAACATCCGCAATTGGGCCGCATTGGTGCCAGCGCGCTGTTTGCGATTGCCGAACGGGCCGATCATCTGGCTCCGCTTTCGCGCCATATTGCCGAACGGGCGCTGGGGGAAGCTGCGCATTGGCCGGTTGAGATGCGCCTGTCGCTTAATGTCACACCGGCTGATCTGGCCGCCGCCAGTTTTGCCAGAGAGCTATTGGCGATGATTGCCGCATCCGGATTTGCTCCGGGTCAGTTGACGCTGGAAATCACTGAACATGTATTGCTGGCCGAACTCGAACGATCGGCTGCAATGCTCGGTGATCTGCGGGGTAGCGGAGTGCGCATCGCGCTTGATGATTTCGGTGCCGGTTTCTGCAATTTCCGATATCTTCAGATATTGCCGCTGGATTACCTCAAACTTGACCGGGCGATGGTGGAAGGGATCGCAGAGGCGCCGAAAGATCTGGCTGTGTTCCGGGCGATTGTGGCGATGTCCAAGGCATTGGGGCTCAAGACGATTGCAGAGGGCATAGAGACGCAGTCCCAGCGTGACCTGATCGCTAGCGAAGGGTGCGAATTTTACCAGGGGTTCTTGCGGGCAGCACCGATGGAAGCAGAGGAATTCGCGGCGTTGGCGCGGCGAGCCTGCTGACAGATCAGCGCCTGGCGGCTTTCCGGGCAATATTGCTTAGGCCCTTGGTCAGCTGGAACAGGCCATTCAGGCGCGAGATCGGATCGCTCCACGCGCGGTTGATCACCAGTTTCATATCGGGGCGCAATTTTGCGGTATCGCCCAGTCGCTCGACATAGGACAATAGCCCCATCGGGTCGGAAAAATCGTCCTTGTGGAACGTCACCAGCGTGCCGCGCACGCCGACATCGATTTTTGAAATATTGGCGGCAATCGCCTGATGCTTGATTTCGATCAGACGGATCAGATTGCTGGTCGGCTGCGGCAGCGCGCCGAACCGGTCGATCATTTCCGCCGCCATCGCCTCGATCTCCGCCTTGTCAGCAGCGTTGTTGAGGCGGCGATAGAGCGCCATCCGCACGGTCAGATCGGGGACGTAGTCTTCGGGGATCATGATCGGCGCATCGACCGTGATCTGCGGGCTCAGCTTGGCCGTATCGCGTTCCAGCCCGGTGTCCCCGGCCTTTACCGCCAGAATCGCATCTTCCAGCATCGACTGGTATAATTCGAAGCCTACTTCCCGGATATGGCCCGATTGTTCGTCGCCCAGCAAATTGCCTGCACCGCGAATGTCGAGATCGTGGCTGGCGAGCTGGAATCCGGCGCCGAGGCTGTCGAGATCGCCCAGCACCTTCAGGCGTTTCTCCGCAACTTCGGACAATTGCTGGTCGCGCGGATGCGTGAGATAGGCATAGGCGCGCAGTTTCGACCGGCCCACGCGGCCGCGCAACTGGTACAATTGGGCCAGCCCGAAACGGTCGGCACGGTGGATGATGATGGTGTTGGCGGTGGGAATGTCGAGCCCGCTCTCGACGATCGTGGTCGACAGCAGCACCTCGTATTTCCGGTCGTAAAACGCGCCCATCCGCGTTTCGACTTCGGTCGGGGACATCTGGCCGTGCGCGCTGATCGCCTTGATCTCGGGCACATGTTCATGCAGCCATTCTTCCACGCTGGCCATGTCGGCAATGCGAGGGACCACGATAAAACTCTGCCCGCCGCGGTGGTGTTCGCGCAGCAAGGCCTCGCGCATCACCATATCGTCCCATTCCATCACATAGGTGCGCACGGCCAGCCGGTCGACCGGCGGGGTCTGGATAGTGGACAGTTCGCGCAGGCCGGCCATCGCCATCTGCAGCGTGCGCGGGATCGGCGTGGCCGTTAGCGTCAGCACATGGACATCGGCGCGCAGCTGTTTCAGCTTTTCCTTGTGGGTCACGCCGAAGCGCTGTTCCTCGTCCACGATCACCAGGCCGAGGTCCTTGAACTGCGTCGATTTGGAGAGGATCGCATGGGTGCCGATCACCACATCCATCGTGCCGTCGTCCAGCCCCTTGCGGGTGTCGGTCATTTCCTTGGCCGGGACGAGGCGCGAGAGGCGGCCGATTTTCAGCGGGAAGCCGGCGAAACGTTCGGCGAAATTGGTGTAATGCTGCCGGGCGAGCAGGGTAGTTGGCGCGACCACCGCAACTTGTTGGCCATTCATGGCCGCGACGAATGCCGCACGCAGGGCAACTTCGGTTTTGCCGAAGCCCACATCGCCGCAAACCAGCCGGTCCATCGGGCGGCCGCTTTCCAGATCGGCCAGCACATCGGCAATCGCGCGGTCCTGATCGTCGGTTTCTTCCCACGGGAAACGGTCGACGAACTGGTTGAAACTGGTGCCGTCCGCGCTGAGAATTGGGGCCTTGCGCAGGGCGCGGGCGGCGGCGGTTTTCATCAATTCGCCTGCGATTTCGCGAATGCGTTCCTTCATCCGCGAGCTGCGGCGTTGCCATGCCTCGCCCCCCAGGCGGTCGAGCTGGACAAATTCTTCGGACGAGCCGTAGCGGGACAGCACCTCGAGGTTCTCGACCGGGATGTAGAGCTTGTCACCCCCGGCGTATTCCAGCATCACACAGTCATGCAGGCTCTTGCCCGCCGCGATCGGTTCCAGCCCGAGATAGCGCCCGATGCCGTGATCGCTGTGGACCACCAGATCGCCGGTGCTGAGTGCGGACAATTCGGCCAGGAAGGCGTCGGCATCCTTGCGCTTCTTCTTGCGGCGGACCAGCCGGTCGCCCAGGATATCCTGTTCGGTCAGCAGTTCCAGCTGGTCGTTTGCAAAGCCGCTTTCCAGTGGCAGGACCAGTGCCACCGGCTTGCCTTTGGCAGACAGGCCCAGGGCTTCCTGCCAGCTATCTGCCAGTGCGGTTTCGGTCCCTGCTTCCGACAGGATCGAGGCAATGCGGGCGCGGCTGCCGGTCGAATAGGCCGCGAGCAGCGGACGCTTGCCGTTCTTGGCAAGGGATTGCAAATGCTGCGCGGCGGCGCTGTAGATATTGTCCCCACGCGCGCGTTCGGGCGTGAAATCGCGGGCGGAAGTGAACCCGAAGTCAACCACAGCATCGTTCGCTGGTTCGGCAAAGATACTGGTCCTGTGGACCGGCCATTCTTTCAGGAAGCCCTGATATTCAGGGCCGGTCAGATACAGTGCATCCTCTGCGATCGGGCGGTAACTGCCAGCTTTCTGGCCCGCCGCATCCTGGCGCGATTGGTGATATTCGGTAATGTCCGACAGCCGTTCTTCCCCGGCAGAGATCGCGCCGCTGTCGATAATGATCTGGTCGTCCTTGGACAAATGATCGAACAGCGTCGCCAGCTTGTCCTCGAACAGGGGCAGCCAATGTTCCATCCCGGCCTGCCGCCGCCCTTCGCTGACTGCCTGATACAGCGGATCGCCGGTGGCCGCCGCGCCGAACATCTCGCGATACCGGCCGCGGAACCGCTTGATGGTATCTTCATCCAGCAAGGCTTCGCTGGCGGGCAACAGCAGATGTTCCTTCAGGATGCCGGTGCTCATCTGCGTGCCGGGATCGAACAGGCGCAGGCTTTCCAGCTCGTCCCCGAAGAAATCGAGCCGCAGCCCCTGTTCCAGGCCGGACGGGAAGATGTCGAAAATCGACCCGCGCACGGCAAATTCGCCTGCGTCGATGACGGTATCGGTGCGCGAATAGCCCTGCCGCATCAGCAAATGCGTCAGGCTGGCATGCCCGATTTCCGTCCCTGGCTTGAACAGCCGGACCGATTCGCGAATACGGAACGGTGTCAGCACACGTTGCAGCACCGCGTTGACCGTGGTGACCAGCAATTGCGATCCGCGCTTGCCGGTTTGCAAACTGTGGAGTGCCGAGAGCCGTTTTGCACTTACCGACAGGGCGGGGCTCGCGCGGTCATACGGCAGGCAGTCCCAAGCCGGAAATTCGATGACTTCCAATTCAGGCGCGAAGAAATGCGCAGTGTCCGATACGCTGCGCATCGCAGCATCGTCCGCCGCGATGAACACCGCGCGCCCCTTCGACGCGCGCGCCAGATCGGCCAGCACCAGCGGCTGCGCTCCGCGCGCGACGGAGGACAGGGTCAGCGATATATTCGCATCAAGAATGCGGGAAAGGTCTGGCATTACAGGCTCAATCGGTGGTGAAAACGGCGGGAGGTCCCGTCAGCGGGGTATTTCGACGTAATCGAGCCGCATCATCAGGTCCATCTGCGGACCGGCCATGTGCCCGGGTACTTCCTGGGTTTTCAGCGCCCATGCCATGATTTCCACGTCTTCTTCATCGAGCAGCGCTTCGTACCATACGAGCTCCGCTTCGCCCCAACTTGCGTGATATCGGTCGAAGAAACCGCCGATCATGTAATCCGCTTCGCGCGTGCCGCGGTGCCAGCCGCGGAATTTGGCACGAGCAAAACGGGTTTCTAGGGAGCTTTTGTCGGGCATAGAGGCCGGTTAGGGCACTCGCCATTGCCGTGCAAGCGGCTATAGAAAGACCATGCGCCCCGAAGCCCTCAATCCCCTGTTTGTCGAGACCGAGGCGCTGGAGGGCGTGGGGCCGAAACTCAGGAAGCCGCTGGAGAAACTCGGGCTGTCCAGGGTGCGCGATATCATTTTCCATCTGCCAGAACGCTTCGTCACCCGCCGCGCCATTGCCGATCTGGATGCGGGCAGCGAAGGGGAGCAGATCATCGTTGCGCTGACTCCGATCGAACATCGCAGTTCCAGCGGGCGCGGGCCGTACCGCGTGCTGGCGCAGGACGAGGTAGGCAATGTCTGTTCGCTGACCTATTTCGGCCGCGCCTCCTATACCGCAAAAAAACTGCTGCCGGTGGGGGAGAAACGCTGGGTTGCCGGGCGGCTCGACCGTTATGGCGATATGCTCCAGATTGTTCATCCCGATCATGTTGTGGCCGATGGCGGCGATACGCTGGGGCGGCTGAGTGAACCAGTTTACCGCCTGTCCGAAGGGCTGACCCAGCCCAAACTCGCGGGATTGGTCGAGCAGGCGCTGGGCCGGCTGCCCGAAATGCCCGAATGGATCGAGCGGGCCCAGCTTGCCAAGGCAGGCTGGCCACCCTGGGCGGAGGCCTTGCGCGCTGCGCACAAAAGCGAAGATGCCGCGCCGCGTGACCGGATCGCTTATGATGAATTACTCGCCAACAGTCTGGCGCTGATGCTGGTGCGGGCGGACAATCGCGCGCGCAAGGGGCAGCCTCTTAAAGGCGACGGATCTTATCGCGGCAAGTTGCATTTGCCGTTCCCGCTCACCGGCGCGCAGACCCGCTCCATTGCCGAGATCGAAGGCGACCTGCAGCAGGAAGCGCCGATGCTGCGCCTGCTTCAGGGCGATGTCGGCGCAGGGAAGACCGTGGTTGCGCTGGAGGCGATGCTGATCGCGGTGGAGGCCGGTGCGCAGGCGGCAATGCTGGCGCCCACCGAAATCCTGGCGCGGCAGCACTATGAAACCCTGCGCAACATGGCTGCACCCACCGGTGCGCAGGTTGCGCTGCTGACCGGGCGTGACAAGGGCCGGGCGCGCGAATCGATCCTGATGGGGCTGATGGACGGCAGCATCCAGATAGTGGTCGGCACCCATGCGATATTCCAGGATACAGTGAATTACCGCAATCTGGGCCTGGTGGTGATCGACGAACAGCACCGCTTCGGGGTCGCCCAGCGACTTATGCTGGCCAGCAAGGGCCGGCGCACCCCGCATACGCTGGCGATGACCGCCACGCCAATCCCCCGCACGCTGACGCTGGCGCAATACGGCGAGATGGATGTGAGCCGCCTCGATGAAATGCCGCCTGGCAGGCAGGCGATTGATACGCGGGTGGTGGCGCAGGAACGGCTGCCCGATGTGGTTGAGGCGGTGGGGCGGCATATTGCCTCTGGTCAACAGGCCTATTGGGTATGCCCGATGGTGCGCGATAACGAGACTGACGACATCGCCGCCGCCGAGGCGCGCTACGCGTCCCTGCACGAACGGTTCGGCGAGGATGTCGTGCTGGTCCACGGCCAACTGAAGCCCGAGATGAAAGACGCCGCGATGGAGCGGTTTTCCAGCGGTGCTGCAAAATTGCTGGTTGCCACCACGGTGATCGAGGTCGGGGTCGATGTTCCGGCATCAACCCTGATGGTGATCGAACAGGCGGAGCGGTTCGGCCTCGCGCAGCTGCACCAATTGCGCGGCCGGGTGGGGCGCGGTTCTGAAAAGTCGGTCTGCCTGCTGCTGCGCGGCCCCACCATGTCCGAAACCGCCCGCGAACGGCTTGCCCTGATGCGCGAGACGCAGGACGGGTTCCTATTGGCGGAGGAAGATTTGCGGCTGCGCGGCGGCGGCGAATTGCTCGGCACCCGCCAGTCGGGCGATACCCCGTTCCGGGTCGCGACGCTGGAGCAGATCACTCGGCTGCTGCCGCTCGCCCATGATGATGCGCGGCTGCTGATGGAACGTGATGGCGGCCTGTCCGGGTCGCGCGGTGAAGCGGCGCGGATGCTGCTGTATCTGTTCGAACGGGACTGGGGCGTCCTGATGCTGCGCGGGGGTTAGTCCCTACCTGTCAGCAGACGTGCCACCAGCGCTTCGGCAGCCGCGCTGACATCGGCCCAGGTCGTTTCGAAATCTTCCTCATCGCCGTAATAGGGATCCAGCACCGGCTGCCCCTCGCGGCCATCGACCACATCCAGCAAGAGGGCAATTTCCGCAGTTGCGTTGCCCGGAGCGCACCGCCGGATATCGGCCAGATTTGCATCGTCGAGCGCGAAGATATGGGTGAAAAGCGTGTAATCCGCCGCCGCAATCTGCCGGCCTGCGTAATTCGCGATATCAACATCATAATGTGCGGCAATTGCGATGCTGCGCGGATCTGGCGGACTACCGACATGATAGGCCGCCGTCCCGGCGGAATCGGCAATTGCATCTTGCCCAGCCTCCGCCGCCGCCTTGCGAAATGCAGCCTCCGCCAAGGGGGAGCGGCAGATATTGCCAAGGCAAACAAACAGCACGGATGGAGTTGTTTTCATTTCTTCCATCTATCCCAGCAGATGCAAACGTCAAAGCTGGACTGCACGGTTTTCTAACCATAAGTTGCCCATCAAGGGGATTTTTCATGCGCTTCAAATTAATGCTTGCCACTGCCGTTCTTGCCGTTGCTGCGAACGGGGCAGCCCATGCCGCTCCCGCTGATGATTACACCGAATTGCGCGAAGAAATCTGGCAATATACGCTGGATCAAAACCCGATGATGGCGACCAGCGTGGGGGACCGGCGCGGGGACGGCAAACTGGGCGATAATTCGCTCACCGCCTACGATGCCTCAATCGCGGAGAGCCGAGCTTTTCTCGCCCGACTGAACGCGATCGACATTGCAGCGTTGCCACAGGATCTGTCGGTTGATTACGCGATCGTGAAACGCGGCCTGGAAGATGCAATCGCCGAATCGGCGTTCGATCATTCGCGCTACATTACCTTCACAAATCGCTACGGCTGGTTTTCCATACCTGCGTCACTCAGTTACGGATCGCCCTTCTTCACTTTGACGGATTACCAATCCTACGTGTCCCGGCTCGAGGCGTTTTCGGCCTATAACGACGCCGCGCTCTCCCGCACGCGGGAGGCGGTGGCGCGCGGATTGACTCAGCCATGCATTGCGATGGAGGGATTTGAAGCCTCTCTCGGCGGCCAGATTTTCTCGCAGGCGGAGGATTCTCCGTCATGGGGTCCGTTTGCGAAGCGGCCCGGGACAATTTCCCAGCAAGATTGGGCGGCGCTGAAAACGCGGGCAGAAACCGCGCTGGAGCAAGGTGTCTTTCCGGCATTGCAGGAATTCGCCGATTATTACGCGGCGGAATATGCCCTGAAATGCCGGACGGAAACAGGCATATCGGCAACGCCCGGCGGCGCTGCCTATTATGCCAATCGCGTGGCAAATTACACCACGACCGACATGACCCCGGATCAAATTCACAATCTGGGCCTGAGCGAAGTTGCCCGCATCCGGGCCGAGATGGATACCGTCGCCGCAGGGGCAGGTTTCGATAGCCGCGAAACATTCATCGAACATCTGCGAACCGATCCGCAATATTACGCGAAAACGCCGGAAGAACTGATGCAGGCCGCCGGATCGCTGGCCAAACATATCGACGGGTGGATGCCGCGGCTCTTCGGAAAATTGCCGCGCCAACCTTATACCGTGCTGCCCATTCCTGCGGCGGACGCGCCCGGGAACACTACCGCCTATTACGAACCCGGCTCCCTGCAGACCGGCCAGGCGGGGATATACCGGGTCAACACCACTGAACTGGATCAACGGCCGCTGTGGGAATTGCCCGCACTGGGTGTACACGAGGCTGTTCCCGGGCATCATCACCAGATCGCCCTGCAGCAGGAACTGGACATCCATCCGCTGCGCCGGAACGGCACGTTCTTCACCGCATTCGTCGAAGGGTGGGGCCTGTATTCCGAACGGCTCGGGATCGAAATGGGGCTGTATGACACTCCCGCGAAGGAAATGGGCAGGCTCAGTTATGAAATGTGGCGGGCCACGCGGCTGGTGGTCGACACGGGCATCCATTCGAAAGGCTGGAGCAAACAAAGAGCAGTGGATTTCATGCTCGAAAATACCGCCCTGACTGCGGCGAATGTCGATGCGGAGGTCAATCGTTACATCACCGGGCCAGGGCAGGCGCTTGCCTACAAGATCGGTGAGCTGAAAATTCGCGAATTGCGCCAGCGGGCAAGTGATGCGCTTGGCGCGAATTTCGATTTACGCGCGTTCCATGACACAGTGCTGGAAAATGGCGCGGTGCCGCTGAGCGTTCTGGAAGACCACGTGAACAGGTGGCTCGCCAGACAAAGTGCGGGCAGCGAATCCGCCGCGCAATAGTCAGGCTGGCGCTGCGTCGAAGCCCATCGAATCCTGCAGGATCGAACGTACTTCCACCTTTGCCCTCAACCGCGCGCAGAGAAGGGCGGTGCCGCTGATCTTGCGCTGGATGAACAGCGTTTCGGTGGGCGGCAAATGCCAGCTCGACCGGTCCGATGCGATGCTCATGCCTTGATCACGCATGATCGGGACGAAAGACCGGTCGCCGAAATCGAACGGTCCGGTCCGGCGAAATTCGTTCATGATCACTTCGACCATCGTATCCACGCTCTTGCGGTGGCGGGTGATGGTTGCCTGATTGATGAAGCCAGCGCCCAGCGCCGCAGCAATCACGGCATCGGCATCACCGTCAATCGCGGCGGACAGCAATCTGCGATAGGCATTCGCTACTTCGGGCGCGACCGCCCGCGTCGCGCCGAAATCCAGCAGAACGATCCGGCCAGTATCTTTCTGATAGCGGTAATTGGCGAAATTGGGATCGGTCTGCATCACCCCGAATTCGAATAGCTCGCGGCAAACCAGCGTGATGATCCGCTGTGCCACATCATTGCGCAATTCCTGCGATTCGGTTTCGAGGCTTTCAATCGGCACGCCGGGCTCGAAACTCATCGCCAGCACGCGGCCCCGGGTGAATTCTTCATCCAGCTGCGGCACCACGAAGCCATGTTCGCCCGCTAGCCGTTGGCGATAAAGCCGCATCTGTTCGCCCTCGCGGCGATAATCCGCTTCTTCGCGCAGCTGTTTCTTCGCCTCTGCCAGCAGGGGGCCAAGGTCCAGCTGCGAGGGGATCATGGTCGACATTTTCAGCAGCGAAGCAACATTGTCGACATCGGCATCGATACT
>JAGXGU010000088.1 GCA_024636575.1 Altererythrobacter sp. | reverse complement strand
TCTATTGCCAGCGTTCCGGCTGCAGCAGCCTGCACCAGTCCGGATGTATCGGCTCGCTGGTCGATCTCCGCGGTGCTGTTGGTCAGCCCAGCATCGGCGGTCGCCGTTAGCTGGAACCCACCAATCGGACGGTTATAGCTGACCGAGGTCGCAGCACTATCCGACGATGTGCGCGTTTCCAGCGGATTGTCTGCACCAAAGGTCCGCAGCGCGCTGTTGCCTGCCGGATCGGTCAGCAAAACCGTATTCAGCCCAGAAAGACTGCGGCTTTCGCCCCGTTCATAAGTGCCGTTGATGCCCAGGGAAGCACCGCTGTCGATGAAGGATTTCGCATAATTTCCACTGGCCTCGAACGATAATGTGTCGGATATCAGGCTGCGGTAATCTGCCTGGCCGGGATCGCCGGGAACGGTCGAAATACTGGATGCGGTCTGAATCACGCCGCGCTCTGCCTCTGTGAGCAAGGACCGGTCCTCGACTTCCAGATTTAGATTGATCCGCGCCCCGTTGATGATCTTGAGCAAGGTTACTTCCTGCTCGTTCCGCGAAAAGCCGCCCCGGTCAGGCTGATTGTAATCCGCCTCCACCGTCACAGAGGTGTAATCGTCTTTAAGGATAAAATTGATCACCCGGCGATCGGGCGCAAAGCCGAACCGCTGGGCCACTTCTTCCGGCAGCACTTCGACCTTGCGGATCGATTCCGGCGGGTAAGACCTGAATTCGCGGAAGCTGCCAACGCGGATACCATTGACGAGGAACACCGGCTGGCCGCCGCCGCGCCCGCGCGAAGACTGGGTTACCGTGCCGAGAGCCTCCACCAGATCGGCGATCGAGCTGGCACCGTAGGCAGAGATATCTGCCTCATCCAATTCGACAATCGGGCCCTGGGAAGTATCCACCTGGGAGCGCAGACGATCGGCCGTGACGACGATTTCGTCGATGATCGACCCATCATAGGTTGGCTCCTCCTGTTGCTCATCGAAGGGTTGCACTTCAGACTGCGCATTCTGGGCCATCACGGGCAGTGAAACAGTCAGTGCCGCAAGGGCGCACGAATTCATGAGCAAACGCATTTTCATGCGGGGGGCAATCCTTTGATTGGATGCGGAAGGCAATCCGCTTTTTCGTAACAATATGTCGCAGGCGTTTGCACATCGAACATGTGCCCGCGATGAATCGGATTCCCTGTACATACGCGAAGGTTCGGTGTTCGGACGCACGAGGCTTCCCTTTTATCCCGCTCGCAGCTAAGTGCGCTTCAATGTTTCTCCCACATGACGGAAATTAATTACTTATGGCGAAAGAAGAACTCCTCGAAATGCGCGGCAAGGTAGTGGAATTGCTGCCGAACGCGATGTTCCGGGTGGAGCTCGAAAATGGTCATGAAGTACTCGGCCATACCGCTGGCAAGATGCGCAAGAATCGTATCCGCGTGCTCGTGGGCGACGAAGTTCTTTGCGAATTGACTCCCTATGATCTCACCAAGGCGCGCATTACCTATCGCTTCATGCCCGGCCGGGGTGGCCCAGGCCCGCAATAAGGGCGGCGGGATTGACCGCACCTTCCCCAAATCTGGCCCTGATACTGGCATCGGCAAGCCCCCGGCGGCGCGAATTGATCGCGCGGCTGGGCATTGTGCCTGATCGCATCGCGCCGGCCGATATCGACGAAACCCCTCTGGCAGCAGAATTACCCCGCGACTACGCCCGGCGCATGGCGCGGGAAAAGGCGGAAGCTGCAGCGTCGGATAGCGGCCATGTACTGGCAGGCGACACGGTCGTCGCACTCGGCCGCCGCATCCTGCCCAAGGCGGAAGACGTGCAGATGGCACGCAAATGCCTAAAATTGCTGTCCGGCCGCCGCCACCGGGTCCTGTCCGCCATCGCCCTGCGCGCGCCGGATGGAAGTCTGCGAGAGCGTTTGTCAGAAACCATCGTCAAATTCAAAGTGCTGTCAGACGAAGAGCTAAAAGCCTATCTCGCTGGCGGTGAATGGGGAGGTAAAGCAGGCGGCTATGCCATACAGGGCGCTGCCGAAGGGCTGATCAGCTGGATCCAGGGCAGCCATTCGGGCGTGGTCGGCCTGCCCCTGTTCGAAACCCGCGCGCTGTTGAAAGCAGCAGGATTTCCAATTGCCTGATCGGCCGGGGCCCGAATGGCTGGTTGAAACCGGTATCGGGGAAGATCGCGCGATCCGGATCGAAGGCGAACAGGTGGTCGCGGCGCGGATCGACTGGCCCGGCTCACTGACCGCCGGACAAATTGATGATGCCGTGCTGATTTCACGCGCAAAGGGCAGTTCCCGCGGGACCGTGCGTTTTGCTGATGGACAGGAAGCACTGGTGGCCCGTTTGGTGCGCGATGCCCAGCAAGGCGCCGTGATCCGGGTGGAGGTCACCCGCAGTGCACTGTTCGAAAAAAGCCGCGTAAAGCGGGCGCAATGCCGCCCGGCGCAACATCCACCTCGCGCCGCCCCCAGCCTGGCAGAATCGCTGGCCAAGGAAGGGAATGATGTCCGGATTGTACGCCATTTTCCTGCCGGCCACTGGGAAGAAATCTGGGCAGAAGCATGGTCGGCCTTTGTCGATTTTTCCGGTGGATCGCTGCATTTTTCAGCCACCCCCGCCATGGTCATGGTCGATGTCGATGGAACGCTGCCGCCACGCGAATTATCGCTCGCCGCAGTGGAGCCACTCGCCGGTGCGATCCGGCGTTTCGACCTGGCTGGGTCCATTGGGATCGATTTCCCCACGCTGGAGGCCAAGGCCGACCGGCGCATGGTGGATGATGCATTGGGCGGGGCGCTGGCCGATTGGCCGCATGAACGCACCGGGATGAACGGATTTGGTTTCGTCCAGATAGTGTCGCGCCTCACCCGGCCTTCCCTGCTGCACCGGCTTTCGCAATCGCGAGTGGGCGCGGCAACCCGCCTGTTGCTGCGGCGGGCAGAGGAGGATATGGTACCAGGGGCGCTGCTGCTGACCTGCCACCCTGCAGTCGGCGCCCAATTGACGGACGAATGGCTGGCGCAGCTTGCCCGGCGGACAGGCCGCGAAATTCGCATCAAGCTGGAACCGGCCCTTGCGCTGGAAGGCGGCTTCGCCCAATCGGTGCAGTTATGAACAATCGCTATCCCTATGAATAGAATTATGACCTGCCCTATTTGCCGGAAGGCAAGATCGGAAGAATTCTACCCCTTCTGCTCCAGCCGCTGCCGCGACCGCGATTTGTCGCAATGGTTCGGTGACGGTTATTCCGTACCCGGCCGCCCTGCCGATCCCGAAGAAATTGCCCGCGAGGGGTGGGAAGATAAGGAGTAAAAATCGCGGCGAACATATTTCGCCTCACAGAGGTGACGGTTAGCCCTTGCCAAGCGCATTGGGCTTCGCCATAGGCCCCCTCTCCCACAGCATTTCGGCCCATTGGCGGCCTATGCTGAAGCAGCGCCCGAGTAGCTCAGGGGTAGAGCACACGATTGAAAATCGTGGTGTCGGTGGTTCAAATCCACCCTCGGGCACCACTTCCCCTGATGTCCAATCGGCGCGGCCCAGATATTGCCTGTTATTGGCCGGATGTCCGGCCAAAATCGGGGGTGCGCTTTTCGACGAATGCCCTGGCACCTTCGCGGAAATCGGCATGGGAAAAAGCTGCCGCGAACACGCCCAGCGAATGCGCATCGTCTTCCGATTGTCCACTGAGAACGGAGCGAACAAACTTTTTAAGTTCGTGGATCGAATGCGGCGATGCGGCAAGTATCGCCTCCCCCAGTTCCGCCGGACTTTCGGAAATCGCTTCTACCAGTCCGATACGCAGGGCTTCATCCGCGTCGATCAAAGATCCGGTAAACAGCAGCCGCTTCGCCTGTCCCGAACCAACCAGATCGATCAGCAATTTCACATCGTGCAGCGGATAGACGAGACCCAGCTTGGCTGCGGTGATGCCGAACCGCGCGTTTGGCGTTGCCACCCGCAAATCGCATGCCATGGCGAGACCGCATCCCCCGCCAATGCAATCGCCATCGATAAAGGCGATGGTCGGCAGTTCAACCCGGGCCAGAGAATGCTGCGCCCGGTTGATCTCCGCCTGATTGACCTCCCTCCAATGCCGGTCGTGACTGTTGTCGAGCATTTCCCTGATGTCTGCGCCCGCACAGAATGGACCGCCTTCGGCGGCGCGCAATTCGACCAGCCGGATAGCAGGGTCGGCCACTGCTTCGTGCAGCAGCTTCGGCAACTGTTCCCACATTTCCAGCGTGAAAGCGTTTCTTTTGTCGCCGCGATCAATCAGCAGCCGGGCCGTTCCCCCATTCTTTTCGAGCCGCAAACTCATACCGTGTTCTCCTGCATGATTGGGCCTGCAATCGCCTGGGGGCAATCATCCCTATGCCAAATGCATCGTTTCAGAGCGCTTCGGTGGTAATGAATGTCGCCCCGTCGGTGAAGGCGCTCATTTCTCTGGCCAGCGCCGCCACAGCATCTCCGCCGAAATCCTCCACGAATGCCGCCTTGGAACTTACATCGAGAATTTCGATGTAATCGAACGGCGGCTTATCTCCGGAGAACAGGACATTGCGGGTGCGCAAAACCTGGAAACTTTCGACTGACGGCAGGCCGCTGACGGTCGGCAGATCGCGGCCCCGTGCCCAGCTTTCATAATCGCTGCGCCTCGCGCCTTCCTTCAAATTGAACAATGCGATGATCCGCATGGGAACTCTCCTTTGGGTGACGGCGCTCGAATGGCGCCCAATCTGTCGTCAATCTGCCGCGCCAGTGTTAACCAGCCCGCTTCATTCCTTGCCGACAAACCATCTTGGTACCAATCGGCATATCATCATGTCTCCGACCGGCTGGCAAGGAATTCGCCGAATGGGCTTGCATCATGCAGGTTCTGCCCGGCGGCTGCGCGAATTCGGGTAAAAAACCGGTCAGGTCATCCGGATCCTGGCTTCGGCACATCGCCAAATGTCCATTCATCGCCGGCGAACCGGATCGCAGGGGCGATTTGCTTGCCCCCACCCGGTGTTTCCACGAGCAAACCGCGCTGCGCGACATGATCCGAATCCAGCGCCTCGCGGAAATCGAGCACCGGCGCGAAGGCCACATCCTTATCGGCAAACCATCGAACCCATTCGTCGCGGGATTTGCGGGCGAAAACATCGTCCAGGAAAGCGATCAACGCGTCCTGCTGCCCTGCCGGGCGTTCGGCATGGGGCAGTAAATCTTCCCGCCCCAACGCGGTCAGCAGGTTACGGGCAAATTTGATCTCTCGCCCGCCAAGCGCGATATGCTTGCCGTCACGCGTGGTGTAGATTTGATAGAAAGCCGCGCCGCCAAGCGAACGCTGTTCGCACGAGTGCGGCGGCGCATCGCCCATGATCGCACTGCCAGCAGTATGCGCACACCACGGCAGCAAGCTGTCGAACATCGCGCAATCGATATATGCCCCCTCGCCTGTTCGCTCGCGCGCCACAAGTGCCATCATTGTTGCGGACAGCGCAGTGAGCCCGGTCGCTATGTCTGCAGAAGGGGCCCCAGGAACAACCGGCACGCCATCCCGGCCATCATTTACCGACAGGAAACCGGCGAGCGCCTGTACCGCCATGTCGTGGGCCGGATGGCCCGACAGCGCCCCGTTCTGGCCAAATGCGGAAATCGAACAATAGATGATGTCTGGCTTGATCGCCCTGACCGCTGCGTAATCGAACCCGAGGCGCTGCATGGCACCGGGGCGAAACCCCTCGACGAAGATATCGGCCGCGCCAATCAGATCGCGCAGCCGCGCCTTTCCGCCATCGCTTTTCAGGTCAAAGGTCACGCTTTCCTTGCCGCGATTCAGATTGGCGAACCATACCGAATGGCCCCCATTCACGGCAGTCTCGAACGGTTCCTGATCGCGCGCCGGATCGCCGCCGGGCGGTTCCACCTTGATCACCCGCGCCCCCTGGTCAGCCATCATCAGCGTCATCATCGGCCCCGGCAGGAACACCGACAAATCAACGACTGTGATACCGGTAAGTTTGCCCATGTCGGCGCTCAGGCCGGATTATTCTTGAGGTGCTGCTTGGCGATAATCATCCGCTGCATCTCGTTGGTGCCCTCGCCGATGCACATGAACATGGCATCGCGGTAAAAGCGTTCGATATCATATTCCTTGGAATAGCTGTAGCCGCCGAAGATGCGCATGGCTTCCTGGCTGTTTTCCACCGCAGCCTCCGATGCGAAATACTTTGCCATACCCGCCTCCATATCGCAGCGTTCACCCCGGTCGTAAGCATCGGCCGCATCCATCGTGAGCAAACGGGCAGCACGGGCACGTGTGACCATGTCACCCAGTTTCAGCTGGATCGCCTGATGCTGCGCAATCGGTTTGCCCATTGTTTCGCGCTGCTGGGCATATTCGGTCGCCAGGCGGAGCGAGCCTTCCGCCAGTCCGACGCCGCGGGCGGCGACATTGATCCGGCCCAGTTCCAGCCCCCCGGTAGTCTGGAAGAACCCCTGCCCTTCCACGCCGCCGATCAGCTGACTGGCCGGAACGCGGTAATCCAGCATGATCAGTTCCGCAGAATCGATCGCGTTGTATCCCAGCTTCTTGAACTTCTTGCCGGTGGTGAAGCCATCGCGCTTGTCAGCGATGAACAGGCTCATCCCCTTATACCTTGGATCGGCCTTGGGATCGGTTTTGACCAGCATGGCAAAGCACGACCCGTTGATCGCGTTGGAAATCCAAGTCTTGGTGCCGTTGATGATGTAATCGTCGCCATCGCGCACCGCGACGCTGCGGATTGCCTGCAAATCGGTACCCGCATTGGGTTCGGTCAGTGCCAGCCCGCCGCGAAGCTCGCCGCTGGCGAATTTGGGTAGCCATAGCGTTTTCTGTTCCGGCGTGCCGAAACGTTCGACCGCCGCCGCCATGATCAAATGCGAATTGAAAATGCCGGTAATCGCCATCCAGTGCGCGCTGATCTGCATCACGATCTTCGCATAGGTTGTCGCGGGCAGGCCCAGCCCGCCATATTCCTGACCGATGGTGGCCCCGAACAGGCCCATTTCCGCCATCTGATGAACCAGCTCTTCCGGCCAGATATCCCCGTGATCGTGATGTTTGATCACCGGGATCACCTCGCGTTCCAGCCAGACATCGATGGCATCCATGAAAGCTCGTTCGTCGTCAGGTTCGATCGATCGGATCTGCTTTTCGGGATTTGCGGGGGCGGCCATCATTTGATTCCTGTAGTGCAAAAATTTGAGGGGAATAATCGCGGATTTCTAGTCGTCGGCAGGTCCAAAACCACGTTTCCAGATCAGCATGACACGGTCAAATGTGCACACCACATCGCCGTGCTGATTCTTGCCGATGGTCCGGATGGTGACGATGCCTTGTTCCGGCCGCTTTGCGGATTCGCGTTTTTCCAGCACTTCGGTCTCGGAATACAGCGTGTCACCCGCGAATACCGGCTTGGTTAGCCGGATGTCCTTCCAACCCAGGTTTGCCAGCGCTTTCTGGCTTACGTCCGATACGCTTTGCCCTGTCATGATTGCGACGGTCAGGGTCGAGCATACCAGCGGCTTCTTGAATTCCGTCTTGGCAGCGAATTCGAAATCGAAATGCACCGGATGGGTGTTCATGGTCAGCAGCGTGAACCAGGTGTTGTCGGTTTCCGTGATCGTCCGTCCGGGACGATGTTCGTAGATATGGCCGACCACAAAATCCTCGTAGTATCGGCCAAATGTTTCCCGGTACCGCCCCGGTGAAACCTCGATCACTCCATCACGCATTATCCCGGCCTCTTTTCATTGTATCAAACCCCCGCCAGCGGGGACTGTCGAATTGTCGAAAATGGGCTGCGATCCCAAGATTCCAAAGGTTGATGTTCCATTTTTCCCACCGTGTCGATCCCTTGGCCTGATCACACCTTTCCGTATACCGCCGCTCTTTCTACACACGAATGCGATGCATCAACTTCGGGCCAGCGCGCTGGAAAGAGCGTTGGACAGCGCGTTCGGCGCGTCCGGCACCGTGCCCGACACCTTGCCCGACACCGTGCATTGATTGCTTTGCAGGTTCTTTGGCTGTAATGGCCATGCCAGCGCCCCGGGACCGAGCGGAGAATCAATCTTCGTCCGCCGGGGCGGTGTGTTTTTCGGCCCCAATTTCGCTTGGAAGCCCAATGTGGTTTAATAGCCAATGTGGTTTAATAGGATGCGCTCATGACCCGTCGCCGCCAGATTTACGAAGGCAAGGCCAAGATCCTGTATGAAGGCCCCGAACCGGGCACCATCATCCAGTATTTCAAGGACGATGCCACAGCGTTCAATGCGCAGAAGCGCGGCACCATCAATGGCAAGGGCGTGATCAACAATCGCATCAGCGAATATGTCTTCACCCGCCTCAGTCATATCGGCATTCCGACGCATTTCATCCGCCGGTTGAACATGCGTGAACAGCTGGTGCGCCAGGTCGAAATCATCCCGATCGAGGTGGTGGTGCGCAATGTTGCGGCAGGATCGATCTGCACCCGTCTGGGCCTGGAAGAAGGCGAACCGCTGCCCCATACGCTGATCGAATATTGCTACAAGGATGATGCATTGGGCGATCCGCTGGTCGGCGAAGAGCACAT
>JAGXGU010000087.1 GCA_024636575.1 Altererythrobacter sp. | reverse complement strand
GCGTTGCCCTGGCCATGACGGTGCCGCTGACCAGCCGCGCCGGCGAGGATGTGCTGGAAAGAATGGAGCATGCGCTGCACCCGTGGGTGGCGTTCCTGGTGGTGCCGGTCTTTGCGCTGGCCAATGCGGGCGTTTCCTTCGCCGGGATTGAACTGTCGGCCTTTGCCGCGCCTTTACCGCTGGGTATCGCGCTGGGTCTGATCCTGGGCAAGCAGTTGGGAATTATCGGCTTTGCCTGGATGGCCGTTAAGTCCGGCTTCGCCAGCTTGCCGGAAGGGATCGCCTGGCGGCAGGTCTATGGTTTGTCCCTGATTGCCGGGATCGGTTTCACGATGAGCCTGTTTATCGGCAACCTTGCCTTCACCACCCCGGATCAGCTGGCGGCGGTCAAGCTGGGCGTGCTCAGCGGATCGCTGATATCGGCACTAGGCGGGATATTGATCCTGCGCAGCACTGGAAAATACCCCTCGTGACTATTGCAATATTGATGTGCCTGGGCGGGCTTGTCGCGCTCGTGCTGGGCGGTGAATGGTTGGTGCGCGGCGCGGTTTCGATGGCCACGCGGCTTGGCGTGTCGAGCCTGTTTACCGGGCTGGTGATCGTGGGCATCGGTACGTCGATGCCCGAAATGGCCACTTCTGTCGAAGCGGCGATTGCGGGTTCGCCGGGAATCGCATGGGGCAATATTGCCGGGTCGAACCTGGCCAATACTCTTCTGATCCTGGGCGCTGCGGCGCTGATTCAGCCCATTGCGCTGGACAGGTCCAGTTTGATCCGTGACGGGGCTATCAACGTGGCCGTTTCGGTCCTGCTTTTTGCTATCGCCTGGTTTGCATGGGGCAGCATCTGGATCGGGCTGGGCATGCTGGCAGGCGTCACGGGCTATGTCTTCTGGATGTATCGTCAGTCCATGGTAAGCGGAAACGCGGCGGCAGCGGTCGATTTGCCGGCAACGCCCCCGCTTTCGACATTGGCTTCCGCCGGATTGCTGCTTGCCGGGCTCGCCGTGATGGTTGTCGGCGCAGGCTATCTGGTCACCGGCGCGGTCGATCTGGCGCGGACATTCGGGATGAGCGAGACGGTAATCGGCCTGACCATCGTGGCCGTCGGCACTTCGCTGCCCGAACTGACTGCTTCCGCCATTGCCGCCTGGCGCGGCCATTCGGAAATGGCGATCGGCAATGTGTTGGGGTCCAACATCTTCAACATATTGTTGATCGGCGGCGTGACCATGGCCGTTTCACCCACCGCCATACCCGCCGAATTGATCGACATGGAACTGCCGCTGGTAATTGCCAGCGCGTTGCTGGTGGCTGGATTTATCGCGTTTCGTAAACAGATCGGACGCATCGCCGGGGCCGGTCTGGCGGCTCTATTCGCGCTTAACACCGCGTTCGTGCTGGCTTCGTAAGAAAATTTGCGATTGATTTTCGGTCCGAGTCCAAATGGCCACACCCCATCATGGCGAGTCTATTCAAGGCCAATAGACTCAACATCTTGTGGGGGACTCTTTTTGTTCTCTCTTAATTACCTTTCCATCGCTGCCAATGCCGGCATCATTCGGGCTTGACGTGGAGTCCACTTGGACTCACCCTGTGGATAAGTTTAACAGGGGAATATTCGATGGGGGTCATGGAGACCACGAAGATGCGCGTCGGTGCGGCCAGTAAATCGGCTGCAAAGATTGCCGCGCCGGCAGTGGATTTGCCGCTGGGCAGAATCCTGGCGGGTGATTGTGTGGACGCCATGCGCAGCCTGCCGGACAATTGCGTCGACCTCGTATTTGCCGATCCGCCATACAATCTCCAGCTGGGCGGCGATCTTAATCGGCCCGACGGTAGCCAGGTCGATGCGGTCACCGATCACTGGGACCAGTTCGACAGTTTTGCGGTCTATGACAAATTCACCCGCGAATGGCTGACGCAGGCGCGGCGAGTGCTGAAACCCAACGGTGCGCTGTGGGTCATCGGCAGTTATCACAACATCTTCCGCGTGGGCTCGATCCTGCAGGACCTGGGATTCTGGATCCTGAATGACGTGGTCTGGCGCAAGACCAATCCGATGCCCAATTTCAAGGGCACACGGTTCACCAACGCGCATGAAACGCTGATCTGGGCGAGCCAGGGCGAGAAAGCCCGCTATCAGTTCAATTACCGGGCCATGAAGACGCTGAATGACGAATTGCAGATGCGGTCCGACTGGGTGTTGCCGCTGTGCGGAGGGCCGGAACGGCTGAAGCATGACGGGCACAAGGCGCATCCCACGCAAAAGCCAGAGGCGCTGCTTTACCGCGTTCTGCTGGCCACCACCGAGAAGGGCGACGTTGTGCTCGATCCGTTCTTCGGCACTGGCACCACCGGCGCGGTCGCCAAGCGGCTTGGCCGCGAGTGGATTGGCTGCGAGCGGGAAGATTTCTACCGCGATATCGCGCTGAAGCGGATCGAAAAGGAATTGCCGCTGGATGAAAGCGCGCTGGAAACGATGCAAAGCCAGCGGACCGCCCCGAAAGTGGCGTTCGGCGTACTGGTCGAAAACGGCTATATTTCTCCGGGTAGCCAGATTTTCGACAAGAAACGCCGCTGGATCGCAACGGTTCGCGCCGATGGCTCGCTGGCCCATGAAAAGCAGGTCGGTTCAATCCATGGCCTTGGCAAGGATTTGCAGGGTGCGCCAAGTTGCAACGGCTGGACATTCTGGCACATCGAACATGACGGCGAAGTGAAACCGGTCGACGCAATTCGCCAGCTTTATCTGCTGGCGAACGAGGATTGAGCCTGACGGCGCACTGGCAATGACCGACCAGATATACATTCGCCCGATCGGGTTTGCCGCCAGTCCACAAAGCGAGGAGGGCGATACGATCCGGTTGGCGGGCGGCATGGTTTATGCCCACCGGTTCGCGATCATCCTGCGCCGCGATGGCGTGGTGACCAAGCGGGCGCTTGTATCGCCGGCTGGCATGGCAGAGGCGCTGGGCAGCCTGCCCGATAGTGTGGCTGAAGAGGGCCAAGCGCAATGGGCGGCGCTGCGGTTCGCCCATCCGGCCCTGCAATTGGGCGAACGGACCATCCGGCTGGACCAGCCGCAAGTGATGGGCATTCTCAATGTAACACCGGACAGTTTTTCCGACGGCGGCGCTTTTCTCGACGATCCGGAAGCGGGCCGGTCCCACGCGGCTGCCATGCTGGAAGCGGGGGCCGCTCTGATTGATATTGGCGGCGAAAGTACCCGCCCCGGCGCTGCGGCGACATGGGAAGGGGACGAGCTTAAGCGGGTGATCCCGGCAGTGGAATATTGCGCCGCGATGGGCGGCGCGATCAGCGTCGACACGCGGCGTCCCGCCGTAATGGAAGCCGCGCTGGATGCCGGCGCGCAGATCATCAACGATGTTTCCGCCCTGCGCCATGACCCGCGCAGCATGGAACTCGCCGCTGCCCGCAATTGCCCGGTGGTGCTGATGCATGCGCCGGGAACAGGGCAGGACCTGCATGAAGGTGCAGCTTACGCCAATGTCGTGCTGGACGTGTTCGACTGGCTGAAATCTGCCCGTGACCGCGCTCTGGATGCGGGCATTGCGCGCGAACACATCATTCTTGATCCGGGTGTGGGGTTCGGGAAATCGCTGGCGGAAAATCTGGCGTTACTGAATGCGCTCCCGCTGTATCACGCGCTTGGCCATCCGCTGTTACTGGGTGCAAGCCGCAAGCGGATGATCGGCGCATTGTCTAACGAAGCGCCAACGGCTGAGCGGATCGGCGGCAGCATTGCACTCGCGGCTGCAGGCATGGATGCGGGCGTCCAACTATTGCGGGTCCACGACGTCGCGGCGAGCGTGCAGGCGCGCAATGTGTGGCGCGGATTGCGCGATGCGGCGCTGACTGATTTCTCGGAAATGCCGCAGGATTAACCGCTGCCGGATCAGGCAGCTTCGGGATTGCGTATGCGGGCCAGAATGGCTCTCATGCTGGCCGCCATCCATTCTTCGCCCACACCGTCAAACTCGATGGAAATCGGTTCGGCTGGGGCGATCTTGTATTTGCTGCGTTCGATTTCTTCGGCGTCGATCAGCGCGCGGCCACCCGCCAGCCACATCTTGATCGCGATGATCCGGTTGCTGTGCACTTTCAGTACGAAACGCTTCAAATCGCTGGTCGCGCCTTCTTCGGTCAATTCGAAATCGGGACGGCTTTCAAATACGCCGCGGGAAAGCTCTGTCAGCCGGGCCAGCAATGGACCTTCGATCCGGTCCCAGCGGATGCGTTCATACAGGAAGCTGTCCACGGTGCTGGACAGGCGGTCGCATTCTAGTTCGAGCGGGTCGTTATTCACGGCAATTCCAATTGGCTGCTGGCGGTCCTGGTGGCTGAAATTCAGCCGATGGAGGTCCATACCATCCGGGGGTTAAGAAATCCGCCAGGCCGCCTTCAGCCAGGCCGCCTTCAGAAAGTCGCCGTCAGAAAGAATAGCCGCCATCGGTGATATGAACGGTGCCTGTGATGTTGGCCGCCATATCGGACAGCAGAAAGCCGATTTCGCCAGCGATTTCGTCCGATGTAGCGAAAGTGCCGCGCGGGGTAGTGCCAGCCATCCCCTTCAGCGCGACATCGCGGCCGTGATCGGCCACTGCCTGGACGAATTCGGGCGATCCTTCCCAGATTGCAGTGTCAACGCCGCCCGGCGCGATTGCATTGACCCGAATGTTGTTCTTGGCATTTTCCGCCGCTGCGATCCGCGCCATATGCGCCACTGCCGCCTTGGCAACGCCGTATGGGCCGATGCCGGGCACGGGCTTTACCCCGGTGATCGATGCTGTCACCACAGCACTGCCTTTCCCATTTTTCTTCATCGCGCGCAGTCCGGCAGCGAGCGTCAGGAAAGCACCGTCAAGATTGACGTCCATCACCCGGCGCCAGTCTTCGAACGTCAGATCCGCAAATTCGCCGCTGCCGCCAATCCCGGCGTTGACCACCACATGATCGAGCGGGCCGAGGTTTTCTTCCAGCTCGGCCCATTTTGCAGGATCGGCAACATCGAAGGCGTGGCGTTC